>JAGWVX010000130.1 GCA_018970685.1 Alphaproteobacteria bacterium
TCGCGTGTCAGTGCCGCTCCACCACCAGCTTTTGGTGCGCCGCCCGGAACTCGCTGTCTACCCGCCAGTCCGGCCAGACGTCGGAATTGGCCAGCTTCTCGCCCATGATGTGCAGCGCCTGGATGTCCTCCACGATGTTGGCCATCTTCCAGTTCGGATCGAATTCATCCGAAGGCTGATGATAATGGTGAATGCGGTAGTAGTCACGCGCCGCCATACCCGCCTTCACCCCGCCGTCGACCAAGTCGATTCCGGAATCCGGCGTGAACGCCGGCACGCCGAACTTGGCGAAGCTGAAATGGTCCGAACGGAAGAAACCGCCCTTCTCAGGCTCTGGATCGGGCGTCAGCACACGGTCCTGGGTCTTTAGCGCGGCCGCGAGGTAATCCTCAAGCTGGGATTCCGTCGAGCCGCGATAGGTCATGTCGTGCGTCGCGCCCACCGGCAGGTCGGCGTCGAGATTGGTCTCCGCCACGATATGCGACAACGGCCAGACGGGATGTTCCGCGAAATATTCCGAGCCCAACAGGCCTTGCTCCTCCAGTGTCCAGAAGCAGATGGCGATGGTGCGTTGCGGCGCGGGATCATGCTCGAAGTCCTCCGCCAATTCGAGGATCATGGAGTCTCCCATGCCGTTGTCGATGGCGCCGTTGTAGATTTTGTCCGGCCCGGGTAGCTGCGGCTTGTAGCCGAGATGGTCCCAATGAGCACTGTACATCACGACGTCGCCGGGATGTTTGGTCCCAGGGATGATGCCCACCACGTTGCGCGTCGCCAGATAGGAGATATGCGAGACCGCGTCGATGTTCAGCGTTTCGTTCATCAGCACGGCCTTGAAGCCGCGTTTGTTGGCCTCGGCCTTCATCTGCTCATAGTTCATGCCGGCGCGCTTGAACAATTCTTCGGCGGTTTCGTGCGTGATCCAGCTCTCGATCGGCAGTTTCGAGGCGTTCTTGTCCTTGCTTGGCAACCACGACAGATTGCCGGTGTTGGAGTTGCGCACCACCTGCCAACCGTAAGCGGCCGGAATGGTTTCGTGCACGATGATCGCTGCTGCTGCACCTTGGCGCGCGGCTTCCTCGTATTTGTAGGTCCAGCGGCCATAATAGGTCATCGCCTTGCCCTTGAAAAATTTGGGATCGGGATGCGCGTCCTCGTTGCCGGGATCGTTCACCAGGATGACGACCGTCTTCCCTTTGACATCGACGCCCTTGTAGTCGTTCCAGCCGTATTCCGGCGCCACCACGCCATAGCCAACGAACACTAGCGGCGACTTCGTCACCTTCACTTCGTCCGAGGCGTAATGCGGTGTCCAATAGACGACCTCGTCGGCGAATTTCGGCGTCATCGTTCCTTTCGGAGTGTCGATACTCAGGCTCGACTTGGTAGGATCGAGTGCGATCACCACTGACGGCACCTTCTGGAAATAACTCCCGTGGTTGCCCGGCTTGACGCCAATACGTTTCAGCTCGTCGGCCAGCCATTGCGCCGCCGCCTCGCCGTTCTTGGTGCCGGGGCCGCGCCCTTCGAAGGCGTCGCTGGAAATAGCCTTGTCGCGCGCCAGGATGTCGGCGGCCTTGATCTCGGGACTGGTGACCGGATGGCCCGGATAAGGTGACGGCGCGGCGCCGAGGAACAACGACGCGGTGAAGGCAACGGCGGTAACGCGGAAAAGGCGCATGAATCGAACCCCCTTATTGGCTGGGGCATGTTAGGAGCGCGCCCGGCCATGGCAACGCTCTTTTGCGTGAGGTCACCGGGAATTTCGCCTCGGCAGCATGCTCCGGCGCATGTTGGCGCCGGTTCCTTTCGACTTATTCCAAGTCGAGGTCGAACTCGGATGCCGGGCGTGTGCGGGAAAGAAATAAGGCTTTCCCCTTTTTGAGTGAAGGAGTCACGCCGAAGGCGTGCCGGAAGGCGGCCGGTCTTCCAGCACTCGCCGGATCGACGCGACGACGCCGTTCAAATCGTGCGCCGCCTCACTCTTCCAGAACCGCAGCACGGTGTAACCGGCGTCCGCCAACATGCGATCGCGCGCGACATTGGCCGCCTGCGGCCGGCCAGGCTCGCCGTCCACCAATTCGATCACCAGCAGCGCTTCGTGCTCGACGAAATCCAGGATGAACGACTTGAACGGCGCTCTTCGGTGGAACTGATAGCCGAGTTCGTCGAGCTCGCGCAGCCTTGCCCACAGCCGCACCTCAACCTCCGTCGAACCACGACCAAATGAGTTTGTGCGTTTCATAGCGGCACCCTCACCCGCCGCCCGCCGTAGAATCGCGCAGCAAGATCAGCGTCGCTTCGGCCTTGTACGTTGTTTCTCGCCAGAAGCGGAAACCGCATTTCTCCGCCACGCGGATTGAGGCACGATTTTGCGGCGCAATGATGCAGAACATGCGCGGATTTCCCAGCCGCCCATCGGTCCAGGCAAGCGCTGCCTGCGTCGCCTCCGTTGCATAGCCCCTGCCATGAACGCGCGAGGCCAGCGTCCAGCCCGTCTCCGGCATCCCCTCCAGTGCCGGATCGAGATCGCGCTGCACCGCGGCCACGCCGACCCGGCCGATATAATCGCCGGTTTTCTTTTCCTCGACCGCCCAGCTTCCGTAACCGAACGCGGCCCACATCCCGAAGGTGCGCAGCAAGCGACCCCAGATGTCTTCGCGCGTCATCGGCCCGCCGTGGAAAAAGCGGCACACGACCGGATCGCTCCAGATCGCCGTGCTTGCCTCGAAATCGTCCAGCGTGTGACCGCGCAGGATGAGCCGCGGCGTTTCGAGAACGGGGACGTTGAGATCCGTCGCCATCTTCATGCGGCGTCGCCCTTCAATTTGCGGGATGGGGATAAACCAGAAGCACAAGGGCTTGAAAGTCGTTTTCCGGAATTCGCCGAAACCGCGCTCCCCACTTCTCGGCGGCGAAACTCGGAAATATGCGAAAATCGAATTCGAATCGTTCCAAATGCGGCTATGGGTTTGAGATGAAACGCATTTAGCCTTGCTTCCGGCGCCCCCCGGACGATGCATTATCTACCCCTGAGACGTCTGCGAGCAATCCCAACGCCATCGCCCCCATCACTGCACCTCCCATCGCGCACCGCCGCGCAGCGAGATACACTTCATTGATATGGGAACGGATTTTGGCATTTCAAGAGAGGTAACGGAATTTATTATAGCGAATGAGAGGCGTTTTCGTCCGTGTACGCCGCGACTGGGGAATGCCGAGCCGCATCTTCTATCCCAGACCTTCGGCAACGGAGGCAACCGGACCAACCCCGCTCCGCGTCGTTGTCAACGCGATTCGCCCGTTGCGCCCCGCGCGTAAAATTGCGCCATGTCGGCGGACACGGGCTAAAGCGGTATATTGTCGTGCTTCTTCCACACCTGCGGCACCTGCTTGTTGCGCAGCATGCGCAGCGCGCCCGCAACGCGCTTGCGGGTGTTGTGCGGACGGATCACCTCGTCAATCCAACCGCGCGACGCGGCCACGAAAGGATTCAAAAACTTCTCTTCATATTCCTTCGTCCGCGCCTCTAGAGCCTTGGGATCGTCGGCTTCCTTGCGAAAGATGATCTCCACCGCGCCCTTGGCGCCCATCACCGCGATCTGCGCCCACGGCCAGGCGTAGTTCACGTCGGCGCGCATATGTTTCGACGCCATCACCACATAGGCGCCGCCATAGGCCTTACGCGTGATCACCGTCACCTTGGGAACCGTCGCCTCGGCATAAGCGAACAGCAGCTTGGCACCGTGCTTGATGATGCCGCCATGCTCCTGCGCCGTGCCGGGCAGGAAGCCGGGAACGTCGACGAAGGTCACGATAGGAATGTTGAAGCAGTCGCAGAAGCGTACGAAGCGCGAGGCTTTGCGCGAGGCGTCGCTGTCGAGCACGCCCGCCAGCACCATGGGTTGATTGGCGACGAAACCCACTGTCGAGCCCTCGATGCGCCCAAACCCTGTAATGATGTTGCGCGCGAAGGCCTCGCCGATCTCGAAGAACTCGCCCTCGTCCGCCACCTTCAGGACCAGCTCCTTCATGTCATAAGGCTTGTTCGGGCTTTCCGGCACCAGCGTGTCGAGCGACAACTCTTCCCGCGCTACGTCGTCTTCGGTCGGCAGATGCGGCGGCTTCTCGCGGTTGTTGAGCGGCAGGAAATCGTAGAGCCGGCGGACTTCTTCCAGACAGATCACGTCGTTGTCATAAGCGCCGTCGGCCACCGCCGACTTCGTCGTATGCACCTTGGCGCCGCCGAGCTGTTCCGGCGTCACATCTTCGTGCGTCACCGTCTTGGTGACATCCGGCCCGGTGATGAACATGTAGGAGGTGTCGCGCACCATGAAGATGAAGTCGGTCAGGGCCGGCGAATAAACGTCGCCGCCCGCGCACGGCCCCATGATCACGGAAATTTGCGGCACCACGCCCGAGGCCAACACATTGCGTTTGAAGATTTCGCCGAAGCCCGCCAGCGAAGCGACACCTTCCTGGATGCGCGCCCCGCCCGCATCATAGAGACCGATGATCGGCGCACCGTTCTGCGTCGCCATATCCTGAATCTTGCATATCTTCTGCGCGTGCGCTTCCGACGTTGAGCCGCCGAACACGGTGAAGTCCTTGGCGAAGACATAGGCCATGCGGCCGTTGATCGTACCCCAGCCGGTGATCACGCCGTCGCCGGGAATTTTCGGCGCATGGAATTCGGTGGTGCGATGTTCGACGAACATGTCGAACTCCTCGAACGAGCCGGGATCGAGCAGCAGCTCGATGCGCTCGCGTGCCGTCAGCTTACCGCGCGCGTGCTGCGATTTGATCTTCGCCTCGCCGCCGCCCATCCGGGCACGCCGTCGGCGCTCTTCGAGTTCGTGGATGATGTGCTTCATGAACGATTCCCGGAACGGCGAGACGGTTTTAGAGGGTTTTGGCCCCCCAAACCACACCATCATCCCCTCACCAACCGCATGAACCGCGCGGCCGCGTCCAGCTCGACCGCCATGGCGTCGGCGCGCCGCTTGGCGTCTTCGTCGACGCCCCATTTTTCGGCCTGATAGCGCTCGTCCAGCTGCGACAGCGCGAAGGCTTCCTCCGCGTCGAGGCGGCCTTCCGCCAGTGCCAGCGCCAGGACAAGCGAGCCGCACAGCGTTGCGGCGGAATGCAGCGCGGTTAACCGATAGCGATCGAAGCGCGCCAGTACCTTGCCATAGGCCGCTACCGCGTCTTCCGGCTGGGCGATATGCATGACGCCGGAGCGCACCGTGAGCCGCGCATAGCGTTCCGCGGCCCAATCCAGCAGCGGGTCCCATTGCGCCGCTTGCCGCGTTGCCAGATCAGCGGGCGCCTCAGCGCGATAACAGAGCAGATCATTCGTGTATGCAAGAATTTGCGTGACGATTTCCGCCTCGTGTCCGGCTACGCGGTCGATCGCCGTGTTCGCCAGCTTGGTCAACGGCATGCCGTGCGGCAGCACCTCGTCGCCTTGCGCACGCCATTCCTTTGCCACCGCCTCCGCCAATGCAGGTGTCGGCAGCGCCAGTACTGCGCGCTGCGGCGTTTTCACCGGCTTGCCGTCGAGCAGGATATGAAATTCCTCGCCGACGGTGACCTCTTTGTAGAACCGCTTCATTTCTTCTTCTGTATCCGCAACCCGTATTTCCGAGCAGCTTCGTTCGCCGCTGTTGCGCTGCGCGTCTTCGGCAATCCGGCGCGCAGCAAATCCGGCAAGCCGTCATGCGGGCCGAACTTCGGCTTGGGATGATCCTTCCAGTACAGCGCGCCGATCTCCTTGTTGCGCTTGGGATGGAATGGATACCAGAACTGGTTCTTGGCTCGGCTGGCCTCGCCGCCGACGATCAGCACGGCGTCTTCGTCCGAATTGTTCATCACAACATGGGTGATGCCCGTGTGGCTTTCCCAGCCGACAAAATCGCCCGCCCACATCGGCGTCACGTGTCCATCGAGCCAGCAATCCACCCGCCCGGAGACCACGAAGACGAACTCGTCCTCGTCGCGCTCGGCATGCGGCCAGCTCGTGCGCCGCCCAGGCTTCAGCACCTCCAGATGCACGCCGACGCGCGAGAGCCGCGCCCGCTTGCCGAACTGCGCGTCGATGCCGTGATATTCCTTGCTGCCTGGATAGGCTGCGCTCTTGTCCTCATCCAGGATGTCGCGCCAGTGCGATACGTATTCCGGCATACCGCGTTTCGGCGATCCTTTCGGCATCGGTCCACCGCGCTTCGCATCGGTCAAGCCGTCATGCGGGCCCAGCTTGTGTTTCAACGCATCGTCCCAATGCATGCCCATGATTTTCAAATTTTCGTTCGCCGCCGCGTCGCTCGCCAGCGGATGGAAGAACTTGCTGCCGAACCGCAGCGGCTCGCCCACCACGAACAGCCGCGCGTCCTTGGCGGTGTTGTTGAGAAACGTCTGCGCGATGCCGGTGCGATCCGGCAGCGTCAGCCCGTGACCTTCCTTCAGCCGATGCAGATGCCCGTCGGCAAATAGGTCCGGCGTCCCTTCCAGAACGAAGGCAAAGCCTTCCATATCGCGGCCGACCACCGGCGGATTGGTGCGCTCACCGGGCCCGAGCCGGAAATGCACGATGCGCAGCCGTGACAGGCCGGTCGCCGCGCCGAGATCGGCGGCGAAACCGAAACTTTCGTCGTAAGGCGTGATCTTCGCCGCTTCCGCCGGTTCGATCTCACGCCAGTTCTTGATGATGTCCGGCCGCTGCTTCATTGTCGTTTCCCGTCTACAAAGGGATCGCGCGTGTCGTCGGCGTTGAAGCCGAACAGCTCCCATGCCCGCTTCATATGCTCGGGCAGCGGCGCCGTCACCCGCAGCCGCCCACCATCGGGATTAACGATATCGATGGCGCGCGCATGCAAATGCAGCTTATCGGCAATCTCGCCTTTGCCGCGCGCCTCCGCCCCGCCATATTTGAAATCGCCGACGATGGGCGTCCCCAGGCTCGCCAGATGCACGCGGATCTGGTGCGTGCGGCCGGTTACCGGCTTGGCCGCCACCCAAGCGAACTCCTCTCCTGCCTGTCCCAGCACCACATAATCGGTGACGGCGAATTTGGCGTCGTCCGCCTCGCTGACGGCCATGCGCTCGTCACGGCCGTGCGAGCCATGTCCGCCCTCCTTCGCCAATGCCGCCTTGATGGTGCCGCGCTTCTTCTTCGGCACGCCGCGCGTCAGCGCCCAATAGACTTTCGAGGCGTCGCGCTTCTGCAGCGCATGCGCGAAGGCCGCCGCCGCCGGCACCGTGCGCGCCACCACCAGCACGCCGGAGGTGTCGCGATCCAGCCGGTGCACCAGCCGCGGCCGCTGCTTCTTCTCGTATTTCAGCGAGTCCAGCATGCCGTCGACATGCTTGCGTAAGCCCGAACCGCCCTGCGTCGCCAACCCCGGCGGCTTGTTCAGCACGATCACGGACGCATCCATATAAAGGACGTAGGGCTCAAGGCTGCCGCCCATCGGTTCGGCCGCCGGTTTCGGTTTTTCTTCCAGCCCGCCCTGCACCACTTGCGGCGGCAGCCGCACCATCTGCCCTTCCGCTAGCCGGTCCGAGGCCTTCACCCGCTTTCCGTCCACCCGCACTTGCCCCGTACGCAAGAGCTTCTCC
>JAGWVX010000131.1 GCA_018970685.1 Alphaproteobacteria bacterium
GCACGCTTGCCAAACCGCTGTGCGATTTCAAGCAGCTCTGAAGTTCTGCATTCCCGGGTCCGGTCATGGCGTCTCAAAGTCTCCGAAGGTTTGCGGCCACGCGACGGAGGAGCGGTATGTCTCGGAAGTTTGTGCTCGGAGAAATTGACCGCGGACGGGCACCCGATATTCGGCAAACGCCGCCTTTCGAGAATTCGAAAGCGAATGGCACGTCGTGAGACGTTGTTTCCACGAAGCTATCGTAAGGACCCACAAAATCTCTGGATTCGCGCACAAGCGTCTTCCAGCAGTTTGTTCGACGTCGCATAGGAGATGCGGAAGAACGGCGACAAACCAAACGCTGCGCCGTGCACCACGGCAACGCCTTCGGCCTCCAGCAATTCGCCGGCAAAATCTTCGTCGGTCTTGATCGCCTTCCCCGACGGCGCCTTTCTGCCGATCAATTTGCGGATAGAAGGATAGACATAGAAAGCGCCTTCCGGCGTCGGGCATTCGATGCCTTGGGCCTGGTTGAGCATGGACACGACCAAATCGCGCCGCTCCTCGAACGCCTTCTGCCGTTCCGCAATGAAACCTTGCGTGCCGTTCAAGGCCTCGACGCTCGCCCATTGCGAGATCGATGTCGCGTTAGACACCGACTGCGATTGCAACTTCGCCATCGCCTTGATCAGCGGCTCCGGACCGGCGCAGTAGCCGATGCGCCAGCCAGTCATCGCATAGGCCTTCGACACGCCGTTCATCGTCAGGGTCCGGTCTTTGAGCTTCGGCTCGACCTGCGCCACCGTCCAGAACTTGAAGCCGCCATAGACTAGGTGCTCATACATGTCATCGGTCAGCACCCAAACATGGGGGTATTTCAGCAGCACGTCTGTCAGCGCCTTCAATTGTTCGCGCGTATAGCAAGCACCCGTCGGATTCGAGGGTTGGTTGAAAATCAGCCATTTGGTTCTGCGCGTGATGGCACGCGAAAGAGCTGTCGGCGTCAGCCGGAAACCGTCTTCGATCTTGGTTTCAACGATAACCGGCTTGCCGCCGCCGAGCAGAACGATGTCCGGATAGCTAACCCAATAGGGCGCGACACAGATGACCTCGTCACCCGGGTTCAACGTCGCCATCATGGCGTTGTAGATGATGGCCTTACCCCCCGCCGCGACGAAGGTTTGCGACGACGTATAGTCGAGGTCGTTCTCGCGTTTGAATTTGCCGGTGATGGCCTTACGCAGCTCGGGAATGCCTTCCACTGCCGTGTATTTGGTCTCGCCGCGCCGAATTGCCGCAATGGCTGCTTCCTTGATGTTGTCGGGCGTATCAAAGTCCGGTTCGCCGGCCCCCAGGCCGATCACATCGCGGCCGGCGGCCTTGAGTTCACGCGCCTTCTGCGTCACGGCGATGGTTGGCGACGGCTTAATGCGGTCAAGTGCCAGGCTCAGAAACCCTTTGGGCAATGAAGTATCGGACATAACGGCCTCCAGTGCTGGCGTTGCCCGTTCACCTACCAAGCCCATAGCCGTTGCGGCAAGTACCGGCAGGTCGCCTTGGCGAAAGGCCTAACCCCTATTACCAATTCGCAACCTTGTTTCCTTATCATGGGATCGCACGAGGGGCCTCCCATGCGCCGGTTCGCGGTTGTGTTGTTCGTGACAGTTGCCGTTATTGCGTGTTCGCGGCACAGCCCTCCCGTTGGCCGCTGGGCAGGCAATTATGAATCGAATGAAGTCATGGTCGATGCCCGTTTGGAAATCTTGCCGAACGGACGGGTGCGGGTAAGTGCGCCGGACATGTTTGATATCGGCAGCGTTTCCGAGGACGACCGCGCCGCCATGCATGTGCGTTTGGCATCCGACCTCGCGGAGGGCTGGGACCAAGTGTCGCCCCGGCCAATGGATTTCGACGGCCGGGTCTTCCGCAAACCGGGCGGCGTCGCGCCGCAGATAGAATGGAATCCTAATACGCACGAGATGAGACTGGTTTTTTATTTTGGCACGATGCGCTCGATCCATATCCCAATGCATGCCGTCAATGATTTTCGCAGTGATCCCTGGGCGAATTGAGAGCCGGCGATCACCTAAACAAGATTTATTTCGCGATGTCTGGCGGCAGAACGCTGCCGGCGACAGTCTGATACAACTTCGTCTCAGTTGCAGCCTTCCGTGAGGTTGGGCAGCGCTCCATTCTCGTCCTGCAATCACTGTCGCGGATTGTGAGGCGGAGTTTGAGATGCCATCGTCGGCCGACACGGCAGGAGATGGCTAGGCTGTGCCCTCATCGGCGCTCCACCATACGGGCACAGCCGTGCGGACGGCCGGACCTCTTCGGGGCCCCCAAGACCGAAGACGTGTCCGGCCGCCCAAACCTATGGACCTGAGGAAAATGGGGATTCCCTTCCTTGCAGGCCTCATTCAGAGATATATGTTGTCCGAGGAGCGGCGCTCCCCATATAGGCAGTTGGTATCTGGCCCTACAGCGAGCGGAGCGGCCAAGGTGGCTATTGCGGCAGGTAGTTTCATGAAAATTCTTTTGCGTTCCGTATCCTTGACTATGTTGATGCTGGCAACAGCTGCATGTTCGACGACACCTCCGACAGCGATGACGACCGCTGAAATGCCCAAGGCTTTCACCGCGCCAACGGCGCCGGGTGTATCGCAAGAGATCACCACCGACTGGTGGAAGAGCTTCTCGAGCCCAGAATTGAGTGGCCTTGTCGAAACGGCGCGAGCCGACAATCTTGACTTGGCGGTGGCGGCGGCGAGGGTTCGGCAGGCACAGGCACAGACGGGCTTGGCGGCATCAGCGCTCTTTCCGGACGTTAATCTGAGCGGTAGCGCCAAACGACAGGGCACAAAACATCCGGGCACGACGTTCAACACTTTCGGTGCATCGCTTGGCGCCAGCTATGAGCTCGATTTCTGGGGGTTAGCGCAAGACAATCTCCGCGCTGCCAGAAATTCCGCACGCGCGGCGATTTACGCCAAGGATGTTGTGATGCTGACCGTCAGCGCCAACGTCGCCAATACCTATTTTGATGTGGTGGCGCTGCGCGAACGTCTCGACATCGCTAGAAAGAACGTTGATGCCGCTAAGCGGATTCTCGGGATCACGCAGGCAAAAGTCGACAACGGCGTCTCATCCAATTTAGATCTCGCACAGCAGAAGGCGCTGCTCGCAGGCCAGGAAGCGCAGATCCCGGCCCTTGAAGAGCAGGAACGGGAGGCCCGTTACGCGCTAGCGACTCTTTTGGGGCGCCCGCCTGAAGGTTTTGACATCAAAGACACCTCGCTCGAAGGTGTTGTGGCGCCGCCGGTAACGCCCGGCATGCCATCGGCGCTGCTTCAGCGCCGCCCCGATATCGCGGAGGCCGAAGCCAATCTCGTGGCCGCGCATGCCAACGTCGATGCAGCGCGCGCCGCCTTTCTACCGGCGATCGGCTTAACCGGATCTGGCGGCTACGCCAGTACGGCGATTTCTTCGCTGATTAATCCAAGCAATCTTGCCTGGAGTATCGGCGCGTCGCTGTTACAGACCGTGTTTGATGGCGGGAGGCTGACCTCGGAAAGCGACGCCGCCAAGGCGCAAGAGGCCGCACTTATCGCGACCTATCGTAGTACGGTGCTAAATGCGCTGGTTGACGTGGAGTCCGCACTGGGCAGCACATCGAGCCTGGCCGAGCAAGAGCGCCTGACGAACGAACAAGTTACCAACGCCGCCGAGGCGTTCCGTATTTCCGAACTGCAGTATCGCGAAGGCGTGGTTGATCTTCTGACCGTGCTAACGGCTCAGCAGACGTTGTTTTCGTCACAAGACAAGCTGGTCCAGATCAAGCTTGCGCGTCTTCAATCCAGCGTCGGCCTCTATCGCGCGCTCGGCGGCGGCTGGACGGTCGAGGCGGACAAGGACGTTCCCACACGGAATGATTTCATGCCCTTGCCGATCCCAATCAACGACCTCTAATAAGTTTACCTAACTCCCCAAGCGGTTGCTCTGCCGAGGTGCGGCTGACATGCTGCCAGCGGGTTGGCGGAGTTTGGCAGATGGATGCACCCTCGAAAGAGGATGAAATTCTCGACGTCGCCATTATCGGTGCCGGCTTCGGCGGCCTTGCCATGGCGATTGCGCTTAAGAACGCCGGCCGCACCGCTTTTCGTGTATTCGAGAAAGCACCGGACTTGGGCGGCACCTGGTTGTTCAATCGTTATCCAGGTATTGCTTGCGACGTGCCATCGTTTCTCTACTCGTTCTCGTTTGCGCAAAACGCCAACTGGTCACGGTCGTATTCGCCGGGCAATGAAATCTGGCGGTATATGAAAACTGTCGCCGATGATTACAGCCTTCATCCTTATCTGCGCTTCAATGCTCCCGTCTCGCGCACAGAATACGACGAGACCAAGCGACTTTGGCGTATAACCGTAAGTACAAGCGAGATCGTGTACGCTCGCGCGGTCGTTACCGGCACCGGCGCTTTGCACGTGCCGTCACAACCAGACATCAAAGGGCTTGAGGACTTCGCAAACCCCAAGTTCCACTCGGCGGAATGGGACGAGCGGTTCGACCCTTGCGGCACGACTGTCGCCGTAATCGGGACGGGCGCCAGCGCTATTCAGATCGTGCCGTCGATCGCAGGTAAGGCTCGGCAGGTCTACTTGTTTCAGCGTACGCCGGCATGGATCGTACCGCGGTTCGACCGATCAACTTCGGCAGTTACAAAAACGCTATTCCGCCACATGCCACTATTGCAAAAACTCTACCGTGCTTTTCTCTACACGCACATGGAGTTGCGCGCCGTCGCTTTCACAGTCTGGCCTTCGTTGATGAAGCGACTTGAGAAGCTGGCGTTGGCCTATCTCGATGCAACGGTCCACGATCCCGACGTCCGTGCGGCGCTGACACCCAATTATACCATCGGCTGCAAGCGCGTTCTGGTGTCGGACGATTTCTATCCGGCCATGAACCGTAAAGATGTGGCGCTCGTCACGGCGCCAATTGAACGCGTCGGGCGCGACGCCATCGTCACGGCGGACGGTATGCGGCGACCGGTCGACGCCATCGTCACAGCTACAGGCTTTCGTGTCACCGACTGGCTTCCGGGAGTAAAGGTAATCGGACGCGCCGGGCGCGACCTGACGGCGGAGTGGCGCAGGACGGGAGCGGCGCGCGCTTATTACGGTATCGCGGCGGAGGGGTTTCCCAACTTCTTCATGTTACTCGGACCGAATACGGGCCTAGGCCATAACTCCATCATCTTCATGATCGAGGCGCAGACCCGTTACATTATTCATTGCCTCAGATGGCTGTGGTCTGGCGATGCCGACAGTGTGGAAGTTCGCGCCGACATTCAGGACACGTTCACCAAATGGCTTAATGCAAGAATGAAGCGTACCGTATGGCTAACCGGGTGCCGGAGTTGGTACCTCAACCCGGACGGCACGAACTCCACGATCTGGCCGAGTTTCACATTGAGCTATTGGTGGCGTACTCGTGCGGCGCGCAAAGGCGATTTTGTGCTTGTATCGCAAGAAACAAGTTCACGAATTGCCGCTTAACGCTTTGCCGCGAGGCCAACTCTGCTATCGTCCGGCCAGTCGCCCGTAACCCGCCCTCCCTTCCCGATGCCCTTCAATTCATATCCCTACATAGTCTTCATCATCATCGTCGTACTCGCTTTCCTGGGGTTGGAGCGACGTTTCCCGTGGGCCAAGCGCGCCTTCTTGTTGCTTGTCTCCTATGGATTTTATGCCTGGTGGCGGGCGGATTTCGTCCTGCTGCTGGTCGGCTCGACGATCGTCAACTATGCACTCGGAGGCGAGATCACGCGGCGGCATGCCCTTTCGAAATCGGTGCGGGAGCTGCTGCTTACCGGGCTCGTGTTCAACCTTGGCTTGATCGGCTTGTTCAAATATGCCGGCTTGTTCGTGGCCAGCGCCGACGGCCTGCTCGGACTTTCCTATCCGATTCCGCACTTGTTCCTACCGCTGGCAATATCCTTCTTTACCTTCGAACAGATCAGCTATTTGGTGGATGCTGCTGACGGTAAGGCACAGCGCTATTCGTTTCTCGATTATGCGCTGTTCGTGAGCTACTTCCCGCATCTGATTGCCGGTCCGATCGTGCGCTACAACGATCTAATTCCGCAGTTTGCACAGAGTCGTACGCCAATCGAATGCGGCGAGGACATGTCACTCGGCGTCACGCTGTTCACTATCGGACTCGCGAAGAAAACTTTGATCGCCGACAATCTTGCACCGTTTGCCGACGTCGTGTTCGCCGCGGCGCATCAAGGCACGGCCTTGAGCGCGACAGACGCTTGGCTCGGTACATTATTTTTCGCGTTCCAGATCTATTTCGACTTCTCCGCCTATACCGACATGGCGCTCGGATCGTCCTGCATGCTGGGCATCCGCCTGCCTTTCAATTTCAATGCACCTTACAAGTCGGAAAGCATCATCGAGTTTTGGCGCCGGTGGCATATTTCGCTGTCGACCTTTCTACGCGACTACCTGTACTTCAAGCTGGGAGGAAATCGGAAAGGTACGGCGCGACGTTATGCCAATCTGATGATCACCATGCTGCTCGGCGGCTTGTGGCACGGCGCAAACTGGACATTCATGATCTGGGGCGGTCTCCACGGCTTCTACCTGATCGTCAATCATGCTTGGCGTAGCCTTTGGGCAAGCGCCCGCATAAAATTGCCGTCTGCGCTGAGACCGTTAGGGCCCCCTGCCTCCGTATTCCTGACTTTTGCCGCCACGACCGTGGCCTGGGTCGTCTTCCGTGCTGACGACTTCCCTTCCGCGATACTCATGCTGCGGGGCCTTTGCGGCCAAGGCGGTCAATCGTCGCTCATCACCTTCTCGCCCTTGGCCGCCAGCGCACTCGTCGCGCTGTTTGCGATCGTCTGGTTTGCGCCCAACAGTATGGAGATGACCTGGAGCTATCGCCCTGCGCTCGATCCACCCAAAGGCACCTCAGCCGTGCGGCAGATCCGGCACCTGCGTTGGCAGCCAAGCCGCGCGACGGCCGTGACCTTTGGCCTCGTGTGCATTGCCGCTGTGCTGGCACTGTCGAATCTCAGTCCCTTCATCTACTTCCAATTCTGAGCAATGAACGCCAACCGCTACCTTGTATGGTTTCTGTCAGTCGTGGCCTTCGCCGTTGCGATACTCATGGCGTTCAACGCCTTTGCGGATTATTACATCCTCCACGACCGGAATGGTCAAAGCATCGAGACGGTGTCAGGCTTCGAACGCGTTCTGAAGCCGGCTTGGATAGACAGTATCAAACCGTCGCTCGTATTCGTCGGCTCAAGCCGCATGCGCGAAGGTTTTGACCCCGCTCTTATCGATCCGACTTTCCATGTGAATAGCTTCGATTACGGCGTGTCGAGCATCACCGCTTATGAGGCGCGGCGCTTCACGCAGGACGCGCTTGGTCATCCAGCCGTGAAGACAATCGTCATGGCGCTCGACGCTTTCACCGGCAACGGAGAGGCGCAGAAAATCGGACCCGGATTCGACGAGTTGCGCCTGACGGTAACA
>JAGWVX010000132.1 GCA_018970685.1 Alphaproteobacteria bacterium
CTCACGAGCGAAACCATGTCGAAGACGCTTGCTTGGACGAACTTCGCGCTATCCGCCGCTGGCACTTTGGTGTTGATCCCGTCGCTTGCGATCTTCCTCGCAACCAACAACAAGGCCATCATCCCGGAAATGGTTGGCGGCGAGCTCCTGACCGCTCTTGGTTTGGCGACGTTTCTCGTCTCAGCCGGCAGGGAATTTATCCGCAAGCGCGCTTAGAACGACGATACGCGACGAAAGCCCTTTTCCGCCGGCGGATCGGCTCGGTGCAACTCGACATTGGTGACACGCGCGCCGACCGGGCCGCGCATGCACGCGGCCACAAACGCTTCTACGGCCTTTGTCGGGCCGGAGGCCAGCGCCTCCACTGTGCCATCGGACAAGTTGCGAATCCAACCGTCGAGCCCGAGCCTCGTCGCTTCGGTAATGGCGAAGTGCCGATAGCCGACGGCCTGGACATAGCCCTCGATCTTCAATCGCAAAGATGTGAAATCATCTTCTTCGGTCATGCTCCTGAGTTAACACCACTGTGAACACATTTAAAGCGATTGCCCCTGCTATATTTCGCGCGCAGCCCCGGTGCATTGGAGCCATGCGCTCGGGCGGCGTTGCATAACTAGCAACGCATTTTCCATATCCATACGGAACAGATAGGCGAAAGGGAGTTCGGCTTGGGGACGAAATGGAGCATTGCGGCCGTTCTGACAGTCATGCTTGCCGCACCCCCTGCATTGGCGGATTCTGTCCAGACGGGCATCCTGACCTATCCGGCGTCGTTCTTCGCCGACGCCAAGCTCAACACCGCCTATGACATGATTCAGCGCCTGCCAGGGTTCACCTTCGACGACGGCAAGACCGCGCGCGGCTTTGCGGGAACCGCCGGCAACGTCTTGGTCGACGGGCTGCGTCCCACGGCCAAGACCGACGATCTACAATCGATCCTCCAACGTATTCCGGCCAGCGACGTCGACCACATCGAGGTGATCCGAGGCGGTGCGCCCGGAATCGACATGCACGGCCAGACAGTGATTGCCAACGTCGTCCGCAAGAAAAGCGACTCCACTCAGATCGTCGCGGATGTCGAAGACAATTTCTGGCCCGACGGTCATAGCGTGCCATACGCCAGCTTGGACTTCACCCAGCATTCTGGCGACAGCACCTACGAAGCGTCGCTCTCCCGCCTTGGCAATTTCGACGACTCCGTCGGCAAGGGCTTTTATAACGTCACCGACGTGGCAACGGGCACGGTACAGCATACGCCCGTGCGCACGACCGGCTCGGGTGCGGGTTGGGGGCTGACAAGTTCGGCGTCCATCCCTCTTTATGGCGGTCAGTTCAAAGCCAACCTCACCTATCAGGACGCGCCGTTCCATGGAGTCAACATCTATACGGCGCCTGGAAACAGCTGGACAATCGGCGACGACAGCGGCGAACAGGACGGCGAATTGGGTTTGCATTGGATTGACAAGCTCGCTTCTTCCTGGGAGCTCGAGAGTCTCATCCTGCAGAGGTTCGGTCGGCAGACCGATCTCAACACCTCCAACGCCATAGGCGCGGATCAGTACTTCGCCTTGAAGAACAAAACCGGCGAGAGCATCGTCCGTGCGATCCTGCGCTATTCACCCAACGCCGATCTGACCGTGGCGAGCGGCGCGGAGGTCGCCTATAATTTCCTGGACGGCACGAGCAGCTATGTCCTGAACGGCGTGCCGGTGCCGTTGCCGTCCGCAAATGCGCATGTAAACGAGAAACGCGGCGAAGCGTTCACGCAGGCGACCTGGAAGTTTGCGCCTGACTGGCTCCTCGAAGCGGGCGTCCGTGTCGAATATTCGACCATAAGCGAGAGTGGCGACATGAGTATGAGCCGCTCGTTCTTCTTTCCCAAGCCGCGCGTGCTTCTGACCTGGGCGCCGAACAAGAACACGCAGTTGCGCCTGCGCTACGAGCGCGTCGTTGGCCAACTCGACTTCACAAATTTCGTCGCCAGCAGTAATCTGGCTTCGAGCGGCGTGAACGCTGGCAATCCGGACCTGAAACCCGACCGGCACACGCAATACGAAGCGTCCTATGAATACGATTTTTGGGGCAAGGGTGCTTTCGTCGCCACACTGCTGCATGAAGACATTGTCGACGTGGTCGACTACGTGCCGGTAACCGGACCTTCTGGTGTGTTCGATGCGCCTGGCAACATCAAGAGCGGCCACAACAACCAGATCGATACCGAGATGACCCTGCCGCTCGACAAGGTTGGGCTGCAGAACGGCCTCTTGAAGGTCACAAATATCTGGCGTTTCGACAAGGTGCAATATCCGGTGACTGGCGAACCGCGCGCTATCTACAAGGAGCGGCCGCAGGATATCGAACTCACCCTTACCCAGGATATCGACAGCCTCAATTCAACCTGGAGCATCTACTACTTCAATTGTTGGGACGAGTATTACTATCGCGTGGCGGAATTTCGCCACCGGCGCGTCACGCCGCCCTATGTCGAACTGTCATGGGAGTACAAGCCGACGCCGGCTTGGAGCATTCTAGCCGCGGTCAAGAATGCTTTACCCTTCGGGTATGACGATCTGCGTGACGAATATGCCGGGCCGCGCGACAGCGCACCGCTGACGCAGATCGACGAACTGAAGATCAAATCCCAGCCGCGGTTCTATATCCAGATCCGGAAAACCTTTGACTGAGTGCTCGCAGACGCTTGCCGCCGTTTGACGCCGGCTCACTTGAATTCCAGGATCACGTCGTTGAGCGCCAGGTTGTCGCCCTTCTTGACGTTGACCTTGCCGATCGTGCCGTCGCGCTCCGCGATCAGCACGTTCTCCATCTTCATGGCCTCTACCGTCGCCAGGGGCTCGCCCGCCTTCACCTGTTGGCCTTGATCGACGTAGATAGACACCACAAGTCCCGGCATCGGGCAGAGCAGTAGCTTGGACGTGTCCGCCGGCGTTTTCTTCGCCATGAATCTTGCCAGTTCGGCTGCCCGCACGCTGCGCACGGTGACATCGGCTTGCATGCCGCCTTGCGACAGATGATAGCCGCCGATGGCGCGCACGAACTGCATGGCGTATTCCCGGTGCCTTTCCCGCAGATGCAGCACCGGCTGTCCCGGCTGCCAGTCCGTGGTGGCGGAATAGTTCTCGCCGTTGATGCGGGCAAAAAACACGCCCTCGTGCAGATAAGCGTCTGCGATGGCGAACTGTTCGCCCGCAAGCTCCGCCGTGAACGAGGCGCCCGCCCGGTGCGGTCCGTTGAGCGTGCCCGATATGGCGGCAGCGCGGCCAGTGCGTGCCAGCTTCGCCAATACGCAGGTCGCCACGAAGCGTCGCTTGGCACGGTTATCCAGCGGCCGGCCGCGAAAACCATGCGGATATTCCTCCTCGATGAACGAAGTCGACAGGCGGCCATCGCAAAAGCGCGGGTGGTGCATGATGGCGGCAAGGAAAGGGATGTTGTGGCGGATGCCGGCGATCGCAAACTCGTCGAGGGCCGACGCCATCGTCTCGACGGCGGCTTCCCGGGTCTGGGCATGGGTACAAAGCTTGGCAATCATCGGATCGTAGTAAATGGAGACGTCCTCGCCTTCGTGCACCCCCGTGTCGATCCTGATGGTGACGTCGCCCCGCCTGTCTTCCGGCGGCGGACGGAAACGGACCAATCTTCCTATCGACGGCAGAAAACCGCGGAAGGGGTCCTCGGCATAGACGCGCGATTCCATCGCCCAGCCCTGCGGCTTCACGTCGGCCTGTTCGAGCGGCAGCTTTTCGCCGGCGGCGGCGCGGATCATTAGCTCGACCAAATCGAGGCCGGTGACAAGCTCCGTCACCGCGTGTTCGACCTGCAGCCGCGCGTTCATCTCGAGAAAATAGAAATTGCGATCCTTGTCGACGATGAATTCAACCGTGCCAGCGTTGTCGTAGCCAGCAGCCTTGGCGAGCGCTACAGCCTGCGCACCCATCGCCGAGCGCATCTTTTCGTCGACAAAGGGCGACGGCGCTTCCTCGATCACCTTCTGGTGACGGCGCTGGATGGAGCACTCGCGCTCGCCGAGAGAGATGACATGGCCGTGCTTGTCACCGAGCACCTGTATCTCAATGTGCCGTGTCTCGGTGATGAACTTCTCGATGAACAGACGGTCGTCGCCGAAGGCGGCCTTCGCCTCGTTGTGCGAAGATCGGATCGCCTGCATCAGGTCCTTTTCGGACGTCACGATGCGCAGTCCCTTGCCGCCACCGCCTGCCGATGCCTTCACCGCGACGGGATAGCCGATCTCCCCCACGACGCGTTTGGCGTGCGCTTCATCGACCAGCACACCGCTGAAACCGGGAACCGTCGAAACTTTAGCGGACTGCGCCAACTTCTTCGAATGGATTTTGTCGCCGACCGCGGCAATGGCTTTGGCGTTGGGGCCGATGAAAGTTAGCCCCGGCATGTTGGCGACGGCCTCGGCAAAAGCTTGGCGCTCCGAGAGAAAGCCATAGCCGGGATGAATTGCGTCGGCATCCGTAGATTGCGCCGCTTCCAGAATCGCATGTGTGTTCAGATAGGATTGGGCGGCCGGCGCGGGGCCGATCAGAACCGCCTCGTCGGCCATCTCGACGTGAAGGGTGTCTTTATCCGCATCGGAATAGGCCGCGACGGTTGCTATGCCCATCCGACGGGCGGTCTTGATGATGCGGCAGGCGATTTCGCCACGGTTGGCGATCAGGATCTTCTTGAACACGCTTTCCCCGGCCTGTGCGGCGCCTTTTGCCGTTGCTTTTAGGAGTTCCCAAGGCTCAGGTAAACCCATGCGGAAAAGTCTCGATTCCGGCCTGTTCACCATTCCCCGGCGGTTGGGAGTGGCGCTCTTCCGCCTCCATATCGAAAACGGGATTTTCGTGGCTCTGGGCATGGCCGTCGTGGCGCTCGGCGCCGCCCCGTTCTTCGGCCGTGGCGTAGCGGTGCTGGTCGCTACAGGCGCGCTATGCGCCAGTGTCGTGGACTTGCCCGGCCAGATTGCGATTAAGGCGCGGATGTTCGCGCTGGCGATTGGCGGCACGACGGTTCTGACCCTCGCTACGCTTCTTGCCCATGGGACACCCTGGGCGACGTTGGCGGTGGTGGCGGCAATGAGTTTCGCGACCGGGCTGATTTCCGCTTACGGCAGACGCGCTCTCGGTTTGGGCACCGCCGCGGTGCTGGTGATCCTGTTCGGCTTCGATCCCAGCGGTTCCACCTCCGTGGCGGCACATACGACGATCTTCGCAGCGGGCGGGCTTATCTACGCGGCTTTCGCGGTTCTGACCGCCATTCTGCTGGATGACCGCAACCGCCGCCTTCTGCTCGGCGAAGCAGTCCGTGCCTTCGGCATCTATGTCGCCGCGAAGGCGGAACTCTATAATCCCAAGGCGCGTCCGCGTCTGGCGTTGCAGTCGCTCATCGAAGCGCATGAGTCCTTCGTCGAGCGATTGCAGGCGGCGCGCGACATGATTTTCACGGGCGAACGGACACCGAAGCGCATGCGGTGGATGGCCGCATTGGTCGCTTTGCTCGACTGTTTCGATACGATCCTTTCCGGCGATGCCGACATCGAGACCTTGCGGCAATCCGCACACCACCATTTGCTGCGCCGCTTCGGTGCGCTGACATCCGACATCGCCGGCGATATCCAGCAACTCGCGCTGGCATTGGTGACGCCAGGCATCGATCCGGCATTCCACGGGCACGACAATCAGCTTCAGGCCATTGCGAACGAAGTGCTGCGCCTCGAACATGCACACGCTGGACAAGACGAACCACTCGAACTTTCCGCGCTGCGCTCCACCGCCAATAAGCTGGCGCAAACCGTCGCCCGTGTGAAACGCCTTACTGACGCTGTTAACGTCCGTGCCGACGCGCAGGCGCTGCTGCCGAATGTCGACTTCGGCGCCTTCGTCCAGCGCGAAACCTTCAATCCGAAAGTGTTGGCGGCACAACTGACGCTGTCTTCACCAGTGATGCGCTACGCCATCCGGCTGACGCTGGCGATGAGCTGCGGCTACCTGATCACATTGATGTTGCCCGACACGCTGCATGGCGGCTGGGTGCTGCTGACCACCATGCTGATCATGCGCGCGAGCTACAGCATGACCAAGCAGCGACGCAACGATCGCGTCGTCGGTACGGTGATCGGCTGCATCATCGCCGCAGGACTGGTGCATGTCATGCCGTTCGACTGGCTGTTCCTGCCGATCCTGATCACTATCGGCTCGGCCCATGCCTTCGCCACCGCGGACTACCGCATTACCGCGTTGTCCGCCTCGATCACGGCGCTGCTCGCCGTCCATTTCCTGGCACCCGACATCCAGGGCCTGTTCTTCGCCCGCATCTTCGACACGCTGATCGGCTCTGGCCTCGCATGGCTGTTCAGTTTTCTGCTGCCAAGTTGGGAATGGCGCAATGTGAGCAAGCTGGTCGGCGCGGTGGTAAACGCCGACCGCCGCTACGCCGACCTTGCCTTGATGCGCACCCGCGACGATCACACCTATCGGCTTATGCGCAAACGCGCCCACGATGCCGCCGCCAATCTCTCCGCGACGGTGCGCCGCCTGGTGGACGAACCGCAAATCGACCGCCGCGCGCTCGTCATGCTCAACGAGTTTCTAGGCGCAAACTATCTTCTCGCCTCCGACCTCGCTTCGATGCGTGTGCTGTTCCGTCTGCGCGCCAAGGAGCTGGAGCCGGCCACCACTGAGGCTCTCTTGGAAACGGCGCGCATGAATGTCGCCGCCGCGTTGACCCTGCCCGGTACAAAAGATGCACCCGTCACCCGCCTATCGCGGCGCACACGCGGCCAGAATCTCGGCGGCGCCAACGCTATGACCTCTCTGCTGCGCCGTCTGGTGCACATCGAGCGCACCGCCGAGCGCGTCGGCGCGCTGGCTGCCAAGGCACTTCAGGAAGTTTAGGTGTCGCGTACGAAGACAATTGTCGGACTGTCGTGATAGGTCGTGTTCCGCCAAGCGACGAAACCAGCCTTCTGGGCGACCCTGATCGACGCTTTGTTCTCCGGCGCAACGATGCAGCAAGTGCGGCGCTTGCCGAAATGCGCCTCGCCCCACGTCAACGCAGCGCACACCGCTTCCGTGCCGTAACCTTTTCCATGTGCGCGCGGCGCCAGCACCCAGCCTGCTTCCGGCATGCCTTCAAGCGTCGGCACGATGTCGCGCTTGGCCTCGAGGAATCCAATGTCGCCTGCATAGGCGCCCGTGTCCTTGTCGACGACCGCCCACATACCGTAGCCGAGCAAGGACCAGTGCCCCGCATAGCGCAGCAGCCGAGACCATACCTCTTCGCGTGTCGAGGGCTTGCCGCCGATGAATCTAGTCACGTCCGGATCACCCCAGGTCGCAACCATGTCGTCGAAATCGTCCAGCCGGTGACCGCGCAGCCGAAGCCGCGCGGTTTCCAGCACGGGGATGTCGGGTTCGCGTGTCAGTGCCGCTCCACCACCAGTTTTTGGTGCGCCGCCCGGAACTCGCTGTCTA
>JAGWVX010000133.1 GCA_018970685.1 Alphaproteobacteria bacterium
TCCTGCGGAAACAAGCTGAACGGCCGGATCGGCTCGTCCGTGGTCTTCAAATTAAGGCGCAGGATGATCGAGGTCGAGGGGGGAAGGTCCCGGTCGGTGGTGTATTTCCGCCGGTAGGCGATGGAAAAGGCCAAACACTCGTCCTCGTAGCCCAGGCCGAATTCGTTATCGAGCGTCTGCTGGGCGATCAAATCGCGGCGAATGGCCGCGAAAGCTTGCCAGTTGTGATAGAAATTAACATCCGCCTGCGCGTTGACTTCTTCACGGGCCGGCAGGCCCAAAGTCGGACTGAGCTGGATATAGCTGATCTGGGTGCTGGAGCGGCCGTAAACCCCGGTAAGGTAAACTTCATTCCGCCGCACGGTTCCGGTGCTTTCGTCGATATCGACACGGTTCGTCAGGTTCAAGTATGGCGGAAATTTAATGCTGAAGCGGCCCACGATGTCCGATGCCGTTCCCGTCAGCCCCGTGTCAGTCGCGAAAACCGGATCGGATTTCAGCCGGAAGGTCTGACCCACCAGTCCTTCCACATAGCTCTGGCCGAACCGCGTTTCCGCCCGCAGGCCGAAATTGGCGCGGGGACCGGACTGGGCCAAATCGTAGCCGGGCAGCTGGTCGAAGCTGAAAATGTTGTTCTCGTCGATTTCCAGATTGAGGCTGTCTTCGTTGGGTATGCCGACGGGATTTCCGCCATAGGGCGCAGCAATGATCTGGGCGATGGGCTCGAGAATGACGGATCTGTTGTTCCTGCCGTAGGCGATGAACGGCCAGCGCCAATCGAGCGCGGCATAGGGCAGTCCGCGCGTGATGAAATGGCTGCTCGACGGCAGCGGCGCCGGCGTGTCGGTGTGATAGACGTCGCCGCGGGCGTCGAGCTGGAAGGTCCACAATTCGCCGTCGCTCGCCACGATGGGAAGGCGCCAACGCGTCTCCGCCGTAAAGCGCTGGTCGTTGGTGCCGATGTCGCGCGACAGCGCCACGCTGTTGACATCCACCCGGAACTGGCCGCCGAGCCATTTGCGCAAGGGGATATAAGTGTATTCGATAAGCGGCAGCGCGACCGGGAAGGTGCGGTTGTTGTCCGTCGCCCTCAAGCCCTGGAAGAAGTAGCCGGTGATGGCAAAGCGGCTGCGGCCGCGCTCTCCCGCGACGAAGATATCGTTCACCAGCCGGTCGAACTGGTAAATATTGTAGCGCTTGAGATAGGTGTCGTTGGAGGTGACCTGGGCGTCGAAGCCCACTTGCCACGCCGGCGCCAGATCCCAGCGCCCCGATCCGAAAATGTGCGAATAGATTTGCGACCGCTCGCCGCCGTAGCCGCCGTTGGGGTTTTCGGCGACGCTGGCCTGTAGCCACATGCCGCCGTCGTTCCAGCGCTGACGATATTCGCCGAGCAGCACGTTACCGCCGCCGGTGGTAAAAATCGGCTCGAGCGTGGCGTCTTCGGAAGGCGAGATGGCGAAATAATAGGGCAGGCGCAGGAAGTAGCCCATCGAGCTCGAGGAACCGGCGTCGGGCGTCAGCAATCCGCTGGCGTAGTGCACGGTCGGATCGGGTTCGGTGAGATAGGGCGTATAGAAAAACGGCACGCCGAACAGCGCCAGCGTGGCGTCCTTAAAGGTGATCTTGTGCTTTTCTTCGTCGTGTACGACGCGATAGGCCTTGATCTGCCAGACCGGCGTGCGCTGTCCCGGCTTGTTGCAGATTTTGCACGGCGTGTACGCGACGTGGTACGCGGTGGTGTAGCGCTCCTCGGTGCGCTTGGCCGTCGCCGCCACCATGCGGCCGTGTTTGCCGAGCAAGGCGCCGAAGCCGGACAGCACGCCGTCGCGCATGTGGTCGGTGAGCGTGACGTGATTGGCGAAGGCGACGTTGCCGTTCTCGTCCAGCAGGCTGACATGGCCGTCGGCCGTCACCACGTCGGTCTTCTGGTCATAGGTGACCGAATCCGCCAGCAGAATACGGCCTTCATAATCGATCTCGACGTGACCCTTGGCGGTCACGGTCGACTGATCGGTGTTGTAGACCGCCTCGTCCGCCTGCAGCAGCACGTTGCCGTCCAGCTTCGGCGCGTCAGCCGCTTTTGCGGATTGCGCAAAGCAAACGGGAACCAGCGCCGAAAAACCGAACGCCAGCGCTTTCAGCCGCAATACCTTTCGGGTTTTCATCCATCCTCCTGATGGAAGACGAGCGTCATGCCGATGAGAATCGCGGCGGCCGCCGGCGCCGTGGCGGCGAGCGCAACAGGAAGAATCCCGTTTTGGCCGAGCGCTGTCGTCAACTGGCTGAAATAAAATACACCGAAGCCGGACAGAGCGCTGATCAGCACCACGCGGCCGATGCCGCCGGCGCGCGAGAACTTAAGAGAAAAGCTCGCCGCCATGAAAACCATCGCCGCAAACAGCGCCGGCAGCGCCAACAGCGTATAGAGGTACAGCCGGTAGCGCACCGCCGAGAAGCCGGCGTTCTGCGCGGCGCGAATGAAATGGGGCAGGGTCCAGAAGGACAATGTGTCCGGCGGCGCGAAACTTTCTTGAATCTGCGCGGGCGTCAATGTGGTCTTCAGGCTGTAACGGTCATAATGCGCCGCCCGGCCGTCCGCGCCGCTTACCCAGGCATCCTGCATCAGCCAGGCGCCGCGCGCGAGCTGCGCGCTTTGCGCATCGATACGGCCTTCCACATGGTCGTTCGGCCCATAGAGAAACACGATCACATCTTCCAGGCGCACGCCCTGGTCGGAAACGGTCGTCGCGTGGATGACGGACTGTTGGCTCTCGTCGCCCTGCCTCAGCCACAGCCCGTTCGAGGAAATCGAAAGCTGCGACGCCTCGCCCTTGATGTATTTCGCCTCCAAAGCGCTGAACTGCGCGAGCATGCGCGAGGAGATCGGCGTTACCGCCAAGACATGGAAGACGCCGATCGCCATCGCCACCGCGAGCGGCGGTATCAGGAAATCCCAGGCGGAGACACCGGCCGCGCGCGTCGCCACCAGCTCCTGGCTGCGCGACAGTTTCACGAAACAGTAGACGCCGCCGAGCAGAACGCAGAAAGGCAGCAGCTTTTGACCGAGTTCAGGGAGCTGCAGCAGCGCCATCCCCACGATGAGGCTGCTGTCGACGCCCCGTCCGGCCGTGCGGTTGATGAGATCGACGATGTCGATCGAGAACGCCAGCACCACGAAGGCGGTGAAGATCATCGCCACGCCAAGCAGAAACTGGCGCGCCAAATAGCGATAGAGGGTCCACGACCAGCTCACGAAACGGCCTCGGCGGTCTGCGCGGCCACCGGCCCGGAAAACCGGGTCGCGAGCGCCATGAACGCGAGGCCTGCGCCCAGCAACGGGATGACGTAAAAAAGCACACAGAAGATCTGATTGTTTTCCGCCAGACCTTGCACGCCGTATCCCGCGATCCTGACGCCGGCCGCGGCGAAGCAGGCAAGCGTCATGCGCAGGGCGTTGGCGCCGCGCGCCCGGCGACCGCGCGTGATGGCGGCGAGCGCAATCAGCGCGAAAGCGAGGCAATAGAGCGGCTGCGATATCCGGTTGTTCGCTTCCGCGAAATAGGCGTTGCGGAGCCGCGGGCTCAAATTGGCGCTCGGCCAGAGCAACTCGCTCAGATACATCTCGCTGACGGCGCGGTTGATGACGGGCGCCGGACCGGCGAACTGGTCGAGATCGAAGACGTCGCGCTGAAATCTCAACACCGACAGCCGCGCGCCGCCCTGCGAGCTCATTTCCAAGGTGCCGTCCTGCATGATGAGACGGGCGCCGGATGGCGTTTGCACAATCTGCCCGCTTTCCGCGAGGTAGGAGATCGGATGTTTGGGGTTGCGGTTGTCATGCACCAGCACCCCGCGGATGCGCCCGTCCGGATCGATCTCGCGGATGAAGATCGTAACGCCCTTGGACACCGGCGTGAACGTGCCTTCATTGAGCGCCGCCGCACCGATGTCGGCGCGGATATCGACCACCTTGTTCTTCATGGTGCGCTGGCCCGCCGGCATCAGGTAAAGGCCGCATAGATAGGTCAACGCCATGACGATCGCCGCGGCGATGAACACGGGGAGGCCCAGTTGAGCGCGACTGAAGCCGGCCGACGACATCACCACCAGCTCGCTGTCGGCGTTCAGCCTGTGGAGGGCATAGAGCGTGCCGGCAAAGAAGGCGATGGGCAGGATGATGACCAGCAGGCTGGGCAGGATCAGGATCGTCAGATAGACGAACGTCGGCGCCGACTGCCCTCGGTTGATGACCAGATCGAGCAGCCGCAGGGAATCGGTCAGCCACACCACGCAGGTCATCAGGAACGCAAACAGGGCAATCGGCCCGATCAGCTGTTTGAGGACATAAAAGGACAATCGCGGCATCTGCTTACCTGGTCGGCGCGTGCGCCTTGCCCCCTCGGCGATTCGACATAAACTAGACCTCCCTCTTTAGCATTCCCATCCGCCCATTGGGCAAACGGACTTTTCGGCAAACAACGGGAGAAATTCGATGCAACTAAGCTTTGCTGCGCCTTCGGCGGTGAATTCCGGCACTTGGGTCGTGGGCGCGCTCGAAGGTCCGACCCTGCTGCCGGCCGCCGCCAAGGCCGACAAGGCTACGGGTGGCGCAATTGGTCGCGGACTGCCGGTCAACCGGTTCACCGGCAAGCCGGGGCAGGTGCTGGAGGTCTTGGCGCCGGCCGGGCTGAGAATCTCTCGAATTCTGGTCGTCGGTCTGGGCAAACCGGAGAATTTCGATGCTAACGGCGCGGAAGCCGCCGCCGCTGCCGCCGTCGGACGGCTCAAAGGCACCACGGAAGCTCAGATCGCCTTCGAGATCGACACACCGAAGGGCGGCAAGGTGAAGGGCGCGCAGATCGCGGCTCATCTGGCGATGGGCGCCAAGCTCAAGACCTATGCCTTCAACCATTACCGCACCAAGGACCTCGCCGAACACGAATCCAAGCTTCAGAAGGTGACAGTTTTCACGGCGGACCCGGCGGCTGCGAAAAAAGCATGGGAGGCCTGCGACGCCGTCGTCGAAGGCATGTTCCTGGCGCGCGATCTGGTCAACGAGCCGCCGAACGTTCTTTCTCCCGTGGAGTTCGGCCGCCGGGCCAAGGCGCTCGCCAAGCTGGGACTGAAGGTGGAGGTGCTAGGCGAAGCGCAGATGAAGAAGCTCGGCATGGGCGCGCTGTTGGGCGTCGGCCAAGGCAGCGAGCGCGAAAGCCAGCTTGTGGTGCTGCAATGGAACGGCGCCCGGAAGAAGGCGGCATCGCCCGTCGCCTTCGTCGGCAAGGGCGTGTGCTTCGATTCCGGCGGCCTGTCGCTCAAGACCGGCCAGGGCATGATGGGCATGAAGGGTGACATGGGCGGCGCCGCGGCGGTGACCGGCGCCATGCGGGCGCTGGCGGTGCGCAAGGCGAAGGTGAACGCGGTCGGCGTCATCGGGCTGGTCGAAAACATGCCGGACGGCAAGGCGCAGCGTCCGGACGACGTCGTCAAATCGATGTCGGGCCAGACCGTCGAAGTGCTGAACACCGACGCCGAAGGCCGCTTGGTGCTTGCCGACGCGCTATGGTATGCGCAGACGCGCTTCAAGCCCCGCTTCGTGATCGATCTCGCCACACTGACCGGTGCGATCCTGGTGGCTTTGGGCGGAGAACATGCCGGTCTGTTTTCCAACGACGACAAATTGTCGGAACGGCTGAGCGATGCGGGCAAGGCGGTCGGCGAGCCGGTGTGGCGCCTGCCGCTGGGCAAAGGCTACGACAAGCTGCTGCGCTCCAAGATCGCCGACATGAAGAACATCGGCGGACCAAGCGCCGGTTCGATCACCGCCGCGCAGTTCCTCCAGCGTTTCGTGCAGGAGAAGACGCCCTGGGCGCATCTCGATATCGCCGGCGTCGCTTGGCAGGACAACGAGCAGAAGCCGCTGATTCCGAGCTGGGGCACCGGCTGGGGCGTGCGCATCCTCGACCGGCTGGTGAAGGATCATTACGAGGGGTGATGACCGAGACTCTTTTCTATCATCTCGAGCGCCGCAGCCTGGACGATGTGCTGCCAGGGCTGATCGAGAAAACTTTGGAACGAGGCTGGCGTGCGCTGATCCGCGCCGATACCGCCGAGCGCGCAGATGCCATCGACACGCGGCTATGGACCTATAGCGAGCAGACCTTTCTGCCGCACGCACAGCTGGGCGACGGCGATCCGGCGCGCCAGCCCGTGCTGATCACGGTGGAAGAGGGCAATCCGAACCGGGCCAATGTCCTGTTCCTCATCGGTGGCGCAGCGCCACCAGCATGGGACGATGCCGGGACGAAAGAACTCACCCGCATTGTCCTGATGTTCGACGGGCGCGATCCCGCCGCCGTCGAAAACGCGCGGGGCGCCTGGAAGAATGCCAAGGCGGCCGGCCACGACGTTACATATTGGAAAGAAAGTCCCACGGGAAAATGGGAGAAACAGGGTTGATTTGCCCGCCCGCGAGCGCCTATCTGGCCCGGACAACTCCTGTGCAGTGTCCCTCCTCGTGTTTTACGGCTTCGGTTTCGCATTCCTGATCGATCTCGCTTTTGCGTGGCATGTCATACGCACGGGCCGGTCATGGCTGTGGATTCTGGCGATCGCCTTCGTTCCGCCGCCCTTCGGCTGGCTCGCCTATGGCGTCTTCGCGATCCTGCCGGACATGATGGGCAGCACCTCGGCCCGGCGCTTCGCCGACAATGTCTCGAATATGGCCGATCCCGGCCGTTCCTATCGCGAGAAACTGCGCGAGGTGCAGATGGTGGGCTCCGCCGACGCCAAGCGGGCGCTGGCCGAGGAGTGCATCAAGCGCGGACGCTTCCAGGACGCCGTCGATCTTTATCAAAGTGCAATGAGCGGTCCGCTGGGCGGCACGGACCCGGTGCTGCTGCGCGGCATGGCGCGCGCCAAACTGCTGGCCGGTGACGGCGAGGGCGCCGTGGCGGCCTTCGAGCAGCTCAAGCAGGTCGATCCCGTCGCATTCGATGCCGATGTGGAACTCGATTACGCGCGTGCCTTGGCGCTGATCGGCAGGGCCGACGCCGCATTGCGCCAGTATGAATCGGTACTGCCGCGCTATCCGGGCGAGGAGGCGCGCTGCCGTTTCGCGTTGTTTCTGCAGACGCTGGGCCAGAAGGAACGCGCGCAGACGCTGTTCAAGGAAATCGTGGAGTCGGTACGGCACGCGCCGAGCTATTACCGCGGCCGCCAGCGCGAATGGGTCCGCATCGCGCGCGAACAGCTGGGCAGCTGAGACCGGTCAAGCTTCGGCCATCGCCGCTTCATATTCCTCATGCGCCTTGAGCCAGGCCGCTTCGGCGACTTCGAGTTTGCGCGCGGCGTCGGCACGCTTCTTCGACACCGACTTGCCTTTTGCCGGGTCTTTGACGAACAGCAGCGGGTCCGCGAGGGCGGCGTCGAGCTTCTTGAGTTCCGCGGTCATCGCCGCGATCTGATGTTCCGCCG
>JAGWVX010000134.1 GCA_018970685.1 Alphaproteobacteria bacterium
TCCCGTTGCAGCCCTTGCCGTGGGGAACCATGCGCCGGCGGAATGATTTGCACGGTCAGCTTTCCGGACAGACCGCCACGCCAGCTGTCGGCCGTCCGGTTGGCGACCAGCGAGGCGCCTAGCGCCAGCGCCGCCAGGAAAGCCATCACCGCGATGACGACGTCGAGCGGCGCGGCACCGCTCTTGCGCGGCATGATTTGGCCGTTGGGGTTCATGTTCGCGGCGTCCTCAATTCGACGAGCCTCCCGTCGACCAGCCGCATTTCGCGCGCGCGTGTGGATTCCACAAGCGTGCGGTCGTGCGTGGCGATGAGTACCGTGGTGCCAAGCCGGTTCAATTCGGCGAAGAGGCGAATCAGTCGAGCGCCGATTTCTGGATCGACATTGCCGGTGGGTTCGTCCGCGATCAAAAGGTCCGGTCTGGCGACCACTGCGCGAGCGATGGCGATGCGTTGCTGTTCGCCGCCGGACAGCGTCGGCGGCTTCGCCTTCATACGGTCGCCCAGGCCGACCCAGGCGAGAAGCTCCTCCACATCATGCGCGTAATCGGCTTCGCGCCGTCCTGCGATCATCAGCGGCAACGCCACGTTGTCGAAGGCCGAAAGATGATCAAGCAGGCGGAAATCCTGGAACACGACTCCGATGCGGCGGCGCAACGCCGGAAAAGTGGCGCGCTTGGTCGTTGCCAGATCGTGCCCGAATAGAGTGATGAGGCCGCGCGACGGCGGCTCGGCGATGTCGATCAGCTTTAGAAGGGTCGTTTTGCCGGCTCCGGAAAGTCCCGTCAGGAAGGTGAACGAACCGGCCTCCAGAACGAAGGTAACGTCGCGCAGCACTTCCGGTCCCGCGCCGTAGCGCATGCCGACATTTTCGAAGCGAACCATGGGACCGGACCTTAGAGCATTTTCTGCGGACGTGTGGAGCGCTTCGCCGCAGAAAAACGTGGCCGTCTTAGAGCATCGGAAAGGCTTGACGAGGGCATCGCGTCGGCAGGACAAGACCGCTGTTTCGAGCCTTGCGGCAGCTTGTCTTCACGCCTATTTTCGACCGAGGGAACAGATCGCGCACGCATGATCCTTACTTGCCCAGAATGCTCGACACGCTACCAGGCGGAGGAGGCAAAATTCCTGCCTGCCGGCCGCAACGTCCGCTGCGCCAAATGCGGCCATGTGTGGCACCAGGCGCCGCCTGACGCCGTCGCCGAGATGGAGCCGGCCGTCGCAGAGCCCGAGCCGGCCGCACCGCCCGAACCGCCGCAGCCGGCACCTGAGCCGCACGTTCAGGCCTATGTGCAAACGCCGTCTTTCGCTGTTGAATCGCAGGAGAATGCGCCGAAGCCGCATGCGCCATGGCCGCGTCGTCTTTTGCTCGGTGCCGGGTGGTTCGTGCTCGCCGCCATCGTGATTCTGATCGGCTGGGTGGCGATGGCCTACCGGCAGCAGATCGTGGGCTCTTGGCCGCAGTCGGCGTCGCTCTATTCGACGCTCGGATTGAAGACGGATACAAACGGTTTCAAATTCGACAACGTGAAATATCGCGTGCAAAGGGAAGACGGGCAGCCGGTTCTTGCGGTGAGCGGGGCGCTGGTGAATATCAGCAATCGTGCATTGTCCGTGCCGCAGGTCCGCGTGACGCTCACCGACGATAAAGGCCAGGAATTATATCATTGGAGCTTTGCGCCCAGCGTGATGACGTTAGGCCCGGGCCAGTCCACACATTTCGTCACACGTGTTTCGAGCCCGCCGTCGGCGGCGCGGCATCTTGATCTGCGTCTTGCCAGGGCCGGTGAGTGAAAGAACGGATATGGAGCACGAAGTTCTGTTTTCGGAGACACGGATTGCCGAACGTCTGAAGGTCATGGCGCGTGAGATTGCCGCCGCGCCGGTAAGGCCTCAGATCGCCGCGCCGATCCTGGTCGGTGCCTATGTCTTCGCCAGCGATCTTTTGCGGGCGCTGGCGCGCGAAGGAATATCTTTGCCGACGGAGTTCCTCTGGCTCAGAAGCTATGTCGGACGCGCAGCGACGCGAGACGTGGCCGTGCTGATCGGGCCGAACGAGAATTTCCGGGGTAAGAACGTATTGTTGATCGACGGCGTGCTGGACGGTGGGCATACCATCATGAAGGCGCGTGAACTGTCGCTGGCCGCAGGCGCGGCGTCGGTTCAGTCGGCCGTCGTCGTCGACAAGGCGCGCAAGGATGCCGTGGCGAAGGCCGATTATGCGGCGTTTGTCGGCGTCGCGGAATTCATCGTCGGCTATGGCATGGATGATGCGGGGATGGATCGCGCTTTGCCCTATATCGCCAAGGCGGGCTTGGGCATTTAGCGTCAATTTCTAGAATTGCTGCAACAGCCGGTCGATATAATCGAGTTCTTCTTTCGACCGCCCAAGCTCGCCGGCGCGCTTGCGCAATTCCTTCAGGATGTCGCGGGCACGTTGCAGCACCGATGCGTCCGGTATCTTCAGATTGCCGCCGGGACCGGCGCCTCGATTGCCGACGGCACGGCCAAACGGATCCTGCCCGCTCTGCGCGCCCATGCCTTGCCGAGTCCCGGCAATCGCATTTGCCCCCTTGCGCAGGGCGTCAAGGGCGTCCTTTTGCAATGTGCCCGCGCGCCCCAGATCGCCAAGGTTCAGCGCCTGCTGCGCGTCGCCCATGATCCTGCCTGCCTCTTCGAGATCGCGTGCGCCGGGCGCTTTCCCGTCGTCCTTGAGGATGGTTCCGAGTTCGTCGTGCAGCTGGCCCTGTTGCCGCGCCAGACCTTTCGGGCCGCCATCCTTGGGATCGCCGGTGCCTTGGCTCTGTCGGAATGTCTTGTCCATCAGCATGCGCTGCTTGCCCATCAATTCCCCGAGGTTGCGTAGCGCCTCGTTGTCGGCCGCGCTGCCGCCGGAGCCCGATCCGTTGGCGACCTGCATGTTCTCGACAAGCCCTTCGAGGAAGGCAAGGAGCTGCATCGCCTTTAGGCGGTCTCCGCTCCGGGAAAGGTCCTGGATCGCTTTCAGCAAGGCGGCAAGGTCCTGCTCGCCCAGCACCTTCGCATTCGCATCGGGCGGTCCGGCGTTCTGCGGGGCGTTCTGCGCCAGCGCCTGGAGGTAGCGCTGCATCAGATCATTGTAACGCTGCAGCATTGCGTCGATGTCGCTCTGCGGCGCTCCCCCTGCCATCATCTGGGAAATCTGCTGCTGCATCTGGCGCAATTGTTCGGCCATTTTGAGGAGGCCGCTCCGCTCCAGACCGATCGCGGTTTGCCACAATAGGTCCTCAATGCGTTCGAAGTCGTCGCGGTCGGCGGCGTATTTCAGCCCCCAATAAGCAGCACGCAGCGCAAGATAGGTACCCTCCTGCCCGGCATAGAATTTGTCGGGAGCGATCGAGAGTGCGTTGAGCGTCGCAAGAACGCGGCCGCGCGACGAGGCGCCCATGCTGGCGATAAGCTGGCGCTGCTCGATCAGGGCGCGGGCCAGCGGATCGGTGAAGATCCGCTCCGGCAGTTTGAAGCGGACCGTGTTGCTGGCGCCGGTCTGTCCCGCCGCATCGACGGCCAGCAGCGTGATGTCGACGTCGAGCCCGGCATAAGGATGCTCGGTCAGATCGCGGTAGACGGTTTCCGAAACCGACTTTGCCGATCTTCCCGGCAGTTGCAGATCGATGACGATGGGCGCGCCGCTGCGCCCGTGCGGCCGAATTACGGCGCGCGCCGCTACAACCCCGTAATCGTCGCTCGCCTTGTAGGACAGTTGAAGCGCCTGGCGGTCCGTCACGGCAGGCGGCGCGGCGAAAGCGATGGTCGGTTTCTGATCGGCGATGATCGCCACTTTCCAGCTGCCGATCGTCCGACCGTCCGCGCGCACGCGCAGATGAATGGGATCGGTCAGTTTCGCTTGGCTGGAATATTCGCCGTCGTCGCCCTCGAAACGCACGCCGGACAGCGTGGCGGACGGCAGGTGATCGGCGCCGTGGACTCTCAGATTCAATATCGATCCCTGCGGCACGGAGATGATATGCGACCCGCTCTTCGACAAGTAGATTGGCGCTTCGCCGGTATAGACGGGCGGATCGATCCACGCGTCGAGCGTTGCGCTGGTTCCTGCGGCTGGCCCCAGAGCCGCGGCCAGCCTGCGGCTCCAATCGGACCCGGCGACGAACGCGCCGAAGACGATCAGCAGCAAGACGACGAAGCGCAGAGCCCGCGGATCCCTTCGCCCCAGATCTGATCGTGGCCAGGACAGGCGTATCCGTCCGATACCTTGCAGCCGCGCCAGGAGATGCGCTCGCCATAGCTCTTCGGCGAAAGTGTCGCCGACGCCCGCCGCCAGCACGTCCTGCGCTTCCGAGATCGGGCGATGCTGCAAGAAGCTGTCGCGCTCGAGCCGGCGGGCGGCGTCCAGCCAATTCGGCCATGAAAATTTCGTCAGATTGAAATACAGCGCCAGTCCGACCGCCGTGACGATGCCGGCCAAGATCAGCGCGTGCAGCGGCCAGGGCAAGGGCGGCAGCACATCGAACAACGCGGCGGCGATCCCGAGTCCGACGATGCCGTTGGCCGGCCATAGTTTTGGCCAGAGCCGCTCCCACGCCAGAGCCGCGCGCGAGGCGAGGATCAGGCGTGCGAAGCGTCTAGGCTTCGAGCCAGCGGGGAATTCGGTCGGTTGCGAGTAACGCGTCATCATCCATCCGCGGCCGCACCACGGCCCATTCGTCGCCTTTTACCAGCACTTCCGGAGCAGGCGGACGGACATTGTAGGCCGACGACATCACCGCGCCATAGGCGCCGGCGGTCAAAATCGCCGCCAGATCGCCGTCCTTTAACCGTGGCATATCGCGGTCCGCTGCGAAAAGGTCCGAAGTTTCGCAGACCGGGCCGACCACGTCATAGCGTTCGCGCGGATCGTTCGGCCGGGCCTCGCGAACCGGTATGATATCGTGGTGGGCCTCGTAGAGCGCCGGCCTGAGCAGATCGTTCATGCCGGCGTCGACGATCAGGAACTGTTTGCGCTCGCCCTTTTTGAGGTAAATCACGCGCGTTACCAGGATGCCGGCATTGGCCGTAATCAGCCGTCCCGGCTCCAAGATCAGTTGTACGTTCAGGCCTTTGGTGAGTTTCGCCGCCATGGCGCCGTAAGCCGCAGGCTCGGGCGGAGGCTCGTTGTCGCTCCGATACGGCACGCCCAAACCGCCGCCCAGATCGATGCGGGAGATGGCGTGGCCCGCGCCGCGCAAGGCGCCGACCAATTCCACCACACGCAGGAACGCCGCTTCGAAGGGTTCAAGCTGCGTAATCTGACTGCCGATATGGACGTCGACGCCGGTGATCTCGATGTTCTTCAGACGCGCGGCGAGCGCGTAAGCCTGGTGGGCCTGGTTCCAAGGGATGCCGAATTTGGTCTCTGCATGTCCGGTGGAGATTTTCGCATGGGTCTTGGCGTCGACGTCGGGGTTGACGCGGATGGACACCGGCGCGCGTTTGGCCGCGGCGCCGGCCACCTCGTTCAGCGCTTCGAGTTCGGGCTCGCTTTCCACGTTGAACTGATAGATGCCCGCGTCGAGACCAAGCTGCATCTCGGCTTTGGTCTTGCCGACGCCCGAGAACACGATCTTGTCGGCGGGAACGCCGGCCGCCAGTGCCTTCTTCAATTCGCCGCCCGAGACCACGTCGGCCCCGGCGCCCAATTTTGCCAGCGTCCGCAGCACGGCGAGATTGCCGTTCGCCTTCACCGCGAAGGCGATCAACGCGCCTTTGGGAAAGGCGTCGGCGAAGACGCGATAATGGCGTTCGATCGTCGCGGTCGAATAACAATAGAATGGCGTGCCGACGGCGTCGGCCAGTGCCGTCAGGTCGACGTCTTCGGCGCAAAGGCGCCCGTCTCGATAAGAAAAATGATTCATCGGCCAATCGGCGAGGGCGGCTGGGAGGGATCCTTCTCGCCCTTATGCGTTGTCTGCTGCTGCTGATCGCCGGGCTTGACCAGCTCGCTCTTCACGCCGCAACCCGACGCGGCAAGCAGGAATGCGAACGCAAGCGCCAGACGCAAAGCGGTTCTCATTTCAGTTTCTCCCGCCAGAAAATGATCTGTTCGCGGACGCGATCGGGCGCCGTGCCGCCATAGCTCATACGCGAGGCGACACTGGCGTCCAGACTCAGAACGGCGGTCACGTCCTTCGTGATCGCCGGCTCGATCTTCTGCATTTCGGACAGCGGCAGCTTGTCGAGGTCAAGTTTCATGTCCTCGGCGCGTTTGACGATGGAGCCCGCGATATGGTGCGCCTCGCGGAACGGCTTTTTCAGCACACGCACCAGCCAGTCCGCCAAATCGGTCGCCGTAGGGTAGCCGGCGTTCGCGGCTGCGCGCATCGTTTCGGGATTGGCTTTGAGGTCTGCGATCATCGCCGCCATGGCCGCCAGCGACAGCTCCAGCGTGTCGGCGGCGTCGAACACGCGCTCCTTATCTTCCTGCAGATCGCTGCCATAAGCCAGCACTAGGCCTTTGACGACCGTGGTCAGCGCCACGAAATCGCCGAGCACGCGTCCGGTCTTGCCGCGGATCAGTTCGGCGGCATCGGGATTGCGCTTCTGCGGCATGATCGACGAGCCGGTGGTGAAGGCGTCCGACAGGCGCACGAAGCTGAACCCCGGAGAACACCATTGCACCAATTCACCGGCCAGCCGCGACAGATGTGTCGCGGCGATGACCGCGGCCGCCAGATATTCGAGCGCGAAGTCGCGCGCCGATACGGCATCGAGGGAATTCCGCATCGGCCTAGCGAAGCCGAGCGCCTTGGCCGTGACATCGCGATCGATGGGGAAAGGGGTGCCGGCAAGCGCGGCGGCGCCCAAAGGGGACTCGTTCATCCGCTTGCGCGCGTCGGCGAAGCGTCCGGAATCGCGCGCGAACATTTCGACATAGGCCAAGCAGTGATGCGCGAAGGTGATGGGCTGGGCGCTTTGCATATGGGTGAAGCCCGGCATGACCGTGGCCGTGTGGCTCTCTGCCTGTTCCAGCAGTGCGCCTTGCAGTGCATGCAATCCATGCTCGGCCCGCCCGCAAGCTTCGCGAATCCACAGCCGGAAGTCGGTCACCACTTGGTCGTTGCGCGAGCGCGCGGTGTGCAGGCGCCCCGCCGCCGGTCCGACGATCTCCGTCAGCCGCGCCTCGATATTGAGGTGAATGTCCTCTAAAGCGCGCTTGAAGACGAATTTGCCCTCGGCGATCTCCTTGGCGACGGTATCAAGCCCCCGAAGGATGGCGTCCGCGTCGTCCTTGGCAATGATCCCTTGAGCTGCCAGCATGCGCGCATGGGCTCGCGAGCCGGCCAAATCCTGCTCGGCCAAGCGTTTGTCGAAATCGATGGAGGGCGTTATTTCCTCCATGATCTTGGCGGGGCCGCCTTCGAAGCGGCCGCCCCACATCTTGTTCGCAACCATGAG
>JAGWVX010000135.1 GCA_018970685.1 Alphaproteobacteria bacterium
ATGATCTCTATGCCGTTCTCGGCGACCCTGACGGCACTGGCGGCTTCGTCGTTCATATCTATCATAACCCGCTGGTGCCGTGGCTGTTCATCGGCGCGATCCTGCTGGTTCTCGGCGGTATCGTGTCGCTGACAGACAGGCATCATCGCGTCGGCGCGCCTCTGCGCAGGCTCGGCGCAAAAATTGCCGCACCGGCCATGAAAGTCGCCGCTGCGCCTGCCATGGCGGCTGCAGCAACAAATGCCGCCGCAGTGGCCCCGCGAAAGGCGATGCGCGGCCTGACCTATCTCGTGCCTTTGCTGGCCTTCGCCGTATTGGCCGGCTTTTTCATCTGGCGTCTGCATCTTGTGGAAGAAGGCGATACGCCGAATTTGATCCCGTCGGTGATGATTAACAAACCGGCTCCCAAGTTCGACTTGCCGCCGCTGTTGGCGGGGCAGCCCGGCTTCAAGACCGCCGATCTTCGCGGCAAAGTCACGCTGGTCAACTTCTTCGCCTCCTGGTGCATACCGTGTCGCGAGGAGCATCCGTATCTTTCGGAGGTCGCTAAGGCGGGGATCGTACTTGTCGGCGTCAATTACAAGGACCGGCCCCAGGACGCCAGGGCTTGGCTGGCGGAGTTAAGCGATCCCTATCGAACCGTTGCCGTCGACGCGCACGGACAGACCGGTATCAATTTCGGAGTTTATGGCGTACCGGAGTCCTACCTAATCGACAAGAACGGCGTTATCCGGTTCAAACAGACGGGTCCGCTGACACCGGACATCATCAAGAATCAGTTGGTTCCTTTGGCGGAGAAATTGAGCAAGTGAGATATCGCACGCGCATGCCGTCGTTCTTGGCCGGCCTAGTTCTTATGCTCGCCTTGTGGGGCACTGCGGGACCGACCTGGGCGATACAGCCGGACGAGATGTTGGCCAATCCCAAGCTTGAGGCGCGCGCCCGCGTTATCGACAAACAACTGCGCTGCCTCGTCTGTCAAAACGAGTCGATCGACGATTCCGATGCCGACCTAGCACACGATCTGCGTTTGCTGGTGCGCAAGCGCATCATGGCGGGAGACACTGACGAACAGGTAAAACAGTATATCGTTGCCCGTTACGGCAATTATGTGCTGCTGAAGCCGCCGTTCGACACAGAGACGTATCTTCTGTGGCTTGGTCCGCTGCTTCTGCTGTTGAGCGCGGCCGGAGTGGCGATTGTTTACTACCGTCGTGCTCCGAAGACCGCGGCGCAGGCCGAACTCTCGGACGAAGAGAACCGGCGTCTTGCCGCTTTGATCGGCGGGACCGAAAGTGAAATCCGAGAGGCATGAGATGTTGTGGTTGATTTTCGCGGTTCTGCTACTCGCCGTTCTGGCGATCCTTCTCGTACCTCTGCTGATGAGATCCTCGACCGAAGCCCCGCGGCGCGTTGATTATGACATCGTCGTCTACCGCAACCAGTTGGCCGAGATCGAGCAGGAGATCGAACGAGGGCTGCTGACTGAGGCTGAGGCGGTCGGCGCACGAGCCGAGGTTCACCGGCGTATGCTGGCGGCTGAAGATGCCGACCTCAAAAGGTTGGGCAAGCCGGCGCGGCGGGACAATCGCCATGCCCGTATCGCCGCAATTGCGGCGATTACGATCATTCTGCCGCTCGGTTCGGCGGCGGTGTACGGCGCGCTTGGTTCTCCAAACCTACCTGGAAAGCCCTATGCCTGGCGGTTACAGCACGACCCGCAATTCATCGTTGCGAAGACAGCGGAAAAGTTGGCCAACTTGCTGAAGAGCAATCCGAGCGCGACGGGTTACAAGCGTCTCGCGGAGATGTATTTCAATGTTGGAAACTACGAACAAGCCGCGGACGCCGATCGCCAAGCCGTCGCCTTGGGCGCCAACGACTCGGCCACCTGGTCCGAGTTCGGGGAGTCTGTCACGATGGCCAACGGCGGCGCCATCGTACCGGAGGCTTTTAAGGCGTTCACCAGTGCGTTGGCCGTCGATCCGCATGATTACCGCGCGCGGTTTTACATCGGCTTGGCTGAGACGCAGATCGGTAACCTGAAACAGGCCGTCGCCATCTGGCGCGATCTGGAAAAGGATGCTCCTGCGGATGCTACTTGGCTGCCAATGGTGCGCCAGCATATTGCTTCCTTCGCGAAGGCTGGCGACTTTAATCCAACATCTGTGCCGCCAAGCCCGCCTTCGCTGCTGAGCTTAAACGCATCGGCCGCCGCAATGTCAGATGCGATGCATCTGCATACGAGTGCTTTGGCCGGTTCGGGTGCCTCGGAGGATTCCGCTGCTGCGTCCGCGGACACGAACGCGGCTGCCGGTGATCGGGACACGATGATCCACGCCATGGTCGCGAAGCTCGCGGATCGCATGAAAAAAAATCCCGGCGACGCCGCAGGATGGCAGCGCTTGGCGCGTTCCTACAATGTGCTTGGCGAGCACGATAAAGCGCGGGCGGCGATCGCTCATGCCGTGCGCCTTAAGCCAAACGACGTCGGTATGCTACTGGCCTTGTCGGAAATTCAGAAGTCTGCCGCTGTGCCTGGTGATGATACGCCGCCCGACTTCGTCAAGACCATGCGGGGCGTTCTGAAGCTCGATCCCGCCAATCTGCAGGCGCTTTATTATGTCGGATTGGCGGAGCAGAAGGCGGGTCACCTGGATCGGGCGCGCCTGCTGTGGAACAAGGCTCTATCTGTGGCGGACGCGACCGACCCGTTAGCCGTGAGCATACACAATCGTCTGGACACGCTTTCTGGAAAAGCCAATTAGCGCGGACACTCGCCGTGATTACGGATTCGGCAGGAGCGGTGGCTCGGGAGTGATGCTGGCTGGGTCAAAGCCGCCGGCCTTGGCGTAAGCAGCGATGTGTTGCCGGAGAATCGGGAGCCACGGTGCATTAGCGGCGCTGTCCTTTTCCAAGTCGCGCCATATCGCAACGGCCCTCCTCCATTCGTGAGCCTGCGCCGCAGCCAGGCCGAAATAATAGCGCGCCCGCGGCTCCCTTGCGTCGACTTGGAGTGCGTGCGCGAAAGCGTTTATGGCGTCTGGCACAACGGCGCCATCGTTGGCCATGACGATCGTTTCGCCCAGTTGCGACCATGTTCCGGCACTTTTGTCTCCGAGATCGATGGCTTGCTGGTACGCCGTAGCGGAGCGGCCATAGTCATGCAGATAGAAGTATATCTCAGCCAGCCGCAGGTATCCCGTCGCATTCGGCTTGTTCGCGAGTTGCGCCGCGAGTTTGCGGGCCGCCGATGCGATCATGACGTTTGGATCGCGTTTGAGCCGCTCGGCATAAGGCTGGTCAGGCATGCCGGGAGAACCTATGGCGGCGTATAACAGGCCCGCTCCTGTCGGCACCGAAAGTGCAATCGCGATGGCGGCGGCTAGGCTCGCGCGGCGACTGCCCCTCGTGCCGGTCGCGCCCTTCTTTTCGACGGCGGCAGTCGACAGCATACGGCGATGAATTTCGGTGCGCGCTGCGTCGGCTTGTTCCTGGTTCATAAGGCCGCGCTCGGCTTCCTGCACGACCTCGGCGAGCTGGCTTCGATAGACCGCGTTGTCGTAATCGGCGCGGGTGACCGTGGCTGAAGGTCCGCGGCGTAGCAACGGATAGAGCAGGGCGGAGACACTCAGGATAGTCAGCGCGGCGAACACAACCAGATACATCAGCCCACTCCCATGTTGTCATCGGGTTCGTCGAGCAGGTCAGACAGGTTGCGCCGCTCGTCGTCGGTAAGCGGTGCAGGTTCCGACGGCAGGTATGCGCGGTGCCGGAAAAAAAAGATGACGGCCGCCGTCGCACTTAGCAAAAGGATCAGAGGGCCGAACCACAGGATATACGTTTCCACGATGAAAGGCGGCTTTAGCAGGACGTAATTACCGTAACGCGCCACTATATATGCCTTGACCTGCTCATTGCTGTCGCCGGTCAGCAGGCGTTTGCGCACCAGCACGCGCAGGTCGTGCGCCAGAGGTGCATTGGATTCGTCAATGGACTCATTTTGGCACACGAGGCAGCGCAGCTGACTGCTGATCGTGCGGGCGCGCGCCTCTAATGCGGGATTGGTAAGCACCTCGTCGGGCTCGACGGCAGCGGCCGGACGGATCGCCGTTGCGCTAAATAGCAACATGGCAAAGGCGGCAAAGAATACGAGTTGGAGTTTCATCGCTCTAGCTTCTCTGCCAAGGGAATCAGTTTGTCTCGAACGACTTCCGGCGTGAGCGGCCCGGTTTGCTTGAAGCGGATCACGCCGTTCTTGTCGACGAGATAGGATTCCGGCACGCCGTAGACCCCGAAATTGATGCCGGTCTGTCCGTGCATGTCGCTTGCTACCGCCTGGTATGGGTCACCCAATTCGGCCAGCCAGGCTTTGGCGTCGGTCGGTTTGTCCTTGTAGTTGATGCCGACAAGGCGAATGCCCGCCTGCGCCACAAGTCTCAGGACGGGATGTTCAGCGCGGCACGGCACGCACCATGAGGCGAAGAAGTCGACCAGCGTGACTTTACCTTTTAGGTCGGCGGTTTTGAGACCCGGCCTGTCCGCCAAAAGCGGTGGCAGGTTAAAGGCAGGCGCCGGCTTGTTGATCATGACCGAAGGAATCAGATTCGGCGTATCACCCTCGGATGCCAGCTGGAGGCGATGGATGAAGAAGCCTGCTAGGACGATGAAAGCTAGAAGCGGCAGGAGATATATCCAGCCGCGCAGGAGAGCCTTCTTTTCAATGCTTGGCGCTGCGCCGGCCGTGGGCGCTGTTGCTGCCGCAACACTCGAAGCAATGCGGGTCTTTTTTATCGGCGCGCCAATCCGATGGCGTCGGTCGCTCAACGATACCATGCCGCCGAAAACCATCACCACCGCGCCAAAGAAAATCCATGGCACCAACGGATTGAGGAAAAAATGCGTGACGAAGCCGCCTTTGCCGTCTGGCTCTCCGAAGACGGCGTAGAGATCGTCGATGAAATTTGTGTGAATGGCGACCGTCGACTTGTCTTGCGGCGGGTTCGTGTAGACGCGCCGCTCTGGCTGCATCTTGGCGACGAATCGGCCGTCTTTTCTGGCAATGAAGGTTGCCCGCGAAGCCGTGTAGTTTGGTCCTTTGACGTCGTTGTCCACGCCGGTGAATTCGATCTGATATCCCGCCACCATGATGCTGTCGCCGGGACGCATGACCTGAAGCTTCTCGGTCTTCCACGCCAGGGAACCAGTGATGCCCGCGAGGACAATCGCAAGTCCCATATGGGCGATGGTCATGCCATAGACTGAGCGCGGCACGTGACGGGCGCGATGCATCGCGTCGCCAAACGAGCGTCGAAACAAGCCGACGCGGCCGCTCCATTCGGCCAGACTGCCGAAGAACAGCCAGGCTGCTAATCCAAAGCCTAGCGAAGCCCAGAGGGCGCGCGAAGAAATACCGGCGATCAGGACAGTGACCGTGATCGTCACAACCGCGACGCCAAATGTCAGTTTCAACCGCGCCAAGGCACCCTCGAGGTCGCCGCGCCGCCATGACAGGAACGGCCCGATTGCCATGATAAGGATCATTGGCGCCATCAGCGGAACAAAGACCGTGTTGAAGTATGGCGGCCCGACCGAAATCTTGCCGAGACCAAGGGCGTCGACAAATAGCGGGTACAGCGTTCCGAGAAGAATTGTTGCGGCGGCGATGCTTAAGAGGACGTTATTGAATAGCAGACCCCCTTCCCTCGAGATCGGCGCAAACAACCCGCCGGCCTTTAACGCCGGCGCGCGCAGCGCGAACAGGAAAAGTGACGCGCCGGTAAACAAGGTCAGGAGAAGAAGAATGAACACGCCGCGCTGCGGATCGACGGCAAAGCTGTGAACCGAGGTCAGCACACCTGATCGCACGAGGAATGTGCCGAGCAGCGACAATGAAAAGGTAATGATCGCGAGGAAAATGGTCCAGGCTTTCAGCGTGTCGCGCTTCTCCGCCACGATGGCTGAATGCAGAAGCGCAGTCCCTGCAAGCCACGGCATCAAGGAGGCGTTTTCGACCGGATCCCAGGCCCAATAACCGCCCCAGCCCAGCGTGTAGTACGACCACCACGAGCCCATCGCCACGCCGAGGGTGAGCGCGCACCAGGCGACCAGCGTCCAAGGGCGGACCCAGCGGGCCCAGGCGGCATCGACCCGGCCGTCGATCAGGGCCGCGATGGCGAAGGAAAACGCCATCGAGAAGCCGACATAGCCGAGATAGAGGAACGGCGGATGGAAGGCGAGGCCCGGATCCTGCAACAACGGATTCAGGCCTTCGCCATTCAGCGGCGGCGGATAGACGCGCGTGAACGGATTTGAGGTGAGAAGTATGAATAGGATGAACCCAAAGGCGATCATCGCCTGAACCGAAAGCACCCGGGCTCGCAGTCCCGGCGGCAAATTGCTTCCGAACACCGCCACGGCCATGCCATAGAGCGTAAGGATGAAGGTCCAGAGCATCATGGAGCCTTCGTGACTGCCCCACACGCCCGTGATTTTGTAGAGCAGCGGCTTGTCGGTATGGCTGTTCTGGATCACGTTCAGGACTGAGAAGTCGCTGGTCACGTGAGCCCACATCAGGGCGCCAAAGGACAAGGTGACGAGCGCAAACAGCACGGCTGCTGCCGGCCGGTCCACGTTCATCCAGCTCGCTTCACCGCGCGAGGCACCGATCAACGGAACGACGGCCTGAATGGCGGCTATGAAAAGCGCAAGGATGAGGGCAAAAAGGCCCGTTTCGACGACCATAGAACCATGTCCGTAACGTCGCCGCCAGGAGAAGGGACGACCCGCTTGGCGGGACAGTAGTGGGTCTGCTGCCGGATAGTACAGCCCCGGCGACCTCTCGCGCCGTCAAAAGCGCGGGAGCGATTTACAGCAGCGTGTCCGGATGTTCCAGCAGACCCTTGAGGCGCTGGACAAAGGCGGCCGCGTCGGCGCCGTCGACGACACGGTGATCGAAACAGGATGAAAGATTCATCATCTTACGCACGACGATTTCACCGTCGCGTACAGCCGGCCGTTCCGCGATGGCATTTGGGCCGATGATCGCGACCTCCGGGTGATTGATGATCGGCGTGGTGACCACGCCGCCCATCACACCGAGGCTCGTGATGGTGATGGTCGAACCGGTAAGATCGTCCTTTGAAGCCTTGTTGTCGCGCGCGAGTGCGGCGACACGGGCCACAGCCGTGGCCGAATCCCACAGGTTCAGCGCCTCTGCGTGCTTGACCACCGGCACTAGCAGCCCGTTTGCCGTCTGCGTTGCAATTCCGATATGGATCGCGGTGAAGCGATGGATGACGCCGGCTTCGTCGTCGAATTGCGCGTTGATCTGTGGATATTCGGGCAAGACGCGCACCAGGGCACGCATCAGGAAGGGCAGCACATTCAGTTTGGGCTGATCCTGTCTCTTCGTG
>JAGWVX010000136.1 GCA_018970685.1 Alphaproteobacteria bacterium
GATGAATTTCGCGGCCGCCCACCATGGTCATGATGTCGTTGCCGATCTTCTTCAACCGCAGCGCGGTGCGGACGAGATCGCCGTGATCCTTCGCCATGTGGATGGCGCTGTCGTAACCGAGAAAGTCCGGCGCGTGCAGCATGTAGACGTGCAACACGTGGCTCTCGATCCACTCCCCGCAATAGAGCAGGCGGCGCAATTCGCGCAGCGCGCCGCCGACCTCGATGCCGAGGATCTTTTCCATCGAATGCACGGCGCACATCTGATAGGCCACCGGGCAGATGCCGCAGATGCGGGCGGTAATGTCGGACGCTTCCATGTAGGAGCGGCCGCGCAGGAAGGCCTCGAAGAACCGCGGCGGCTCGAAAATCCTGAGCTCGGCCTTGCGCACGGCACCGTCGCGCACCACCACCTTGAACGCGCCCTCCCCCTCGACGCGGGCGAGATAATCCACCTTGATGGTCTTACGAGCCATGACGCTTGCTCTCTTCGCGGAATGCCTCGGCATTCGCATTGAATGTGCTGTAAACCCGCTTGAGACCCTCGGCATCCATGCCGAGTTTTGAAAGTTGCGCGCTCAGCGCCTTCGCATTGGGCGTTTCCTTGGGACCGAAACAGCCAAAGCAACCGCGATCGTAAGAGGGACAGAGCGCGTTGCAGCCGGTATGGGTGACCGGACCGATACATGGCGCGCCATGCGCCACCATCACGCAGATGTTTCCTCTAAGCTTGCAGTCGATGCAGACGCTGTGCGGCGGCGTGACGGGCTTGCGCCCGGCTACGAAAGCCGACACCAGCTCGACCAGCTGTTTTTTGCTGATCGGACAGCCGCGCAGCTCGAAATCGACCTTGACGTGATCGGAGATCGGCGTCGAAGTCGCCAGCGTGTGGATGTATTCCGGATGCGCGTAGACGACCGGGATGTACTCCTTCACATCCGCGAAATTCCTCAGCGCCTGGATGCCGCCCGCGGTCGCGCAGGCGCCGATGGTGACGAGGACCTTGGACCGCTCCCGCACATCCTTGATGCGCTCGGCATCGTGCGCGGTCGTGACCGACCCTTCGACCAAGGACACGTCATAACGCCCGCTGATATCGCCGCGCGTCGCTTCCGGAAAATAAGCGATGTCGATGGCGCCGGCGACCGCCAGCAATTCGTCTTCGCAATCGAGCAGGCTCAGCTGGCAACCGTCGCAGGAGGCGAATTTCCAGACCGCCAATCTCGGTTTTTTCTTGTTCGCCATGGCGATTTCAGAGCTCCTTTACGGTCATGAGCGAGCCCAGCTGGTCGCTGCGAAAGACCGGCCCGTCGCGGCATACGAAAGCCGAACCGAGTTGACAATGACCGCACAGGCCGACGGCGCACTTCATGCTGCGTTCCATCGACAAGTACATCGACTGATCGGGAACGCCGGCTTTGCGCAAGGCGGCCGTGCCGAACCGCATCATGATTTCGGGACCGCAGACTACGGCTACCGTGTTGTGCGGATCGAAGGTGGCGCGCGGCACCAACGTGGTCACCACGCCGACGGAGCCGTACCAGTCGGTTTCCGCGTGGTCCACCGTCACCTGAAGTTCGATGTCGAGCCGGCGGCGCCATTGTTCGAGCTCCGAGCGAAACAGGATTTCTTCAGGACTGCGCGCACCGTACAGCAGGGCAACGCGGCCGTAATGCCTGCGGTTCGCCAGCACCGAATAAATCATCGGACGCAGCGGCGCGAGCCCGAGGCCGCCGGCCAGGATGACGACATCATTGCCCTTGGCCTCTTCGACCGGCCAGCTGGTACCGAAGGGGCCGCGCACGCCCACGGCCGCGCCGAGACCGAGCCGCGTAAGCGCTCCGGAAGCCGTGCCGACGGCGCGTATGGTGTGGACGAGACCGCCGCCGTCCTCCGCCGGATCGCCGCTGATGCTGATAGGAACTTCCCCGACTCCGAACACGGTGAGCATGTTGAACTGGCCGGGCGCGAACTTAAGCAGCTCGCCGTCCTCCATCTCGAGATTCAGGGTCCAGACGTCGGCGAGATCGCGCTGGCGTTTGCGTACGCGCGCAACCCGCGGCAGCATCGGATCATGGACCGTTACGGCCGCTTTTTTTTCAGTTACGGGTGCCATAGACATCGAGAATCTGCAGTCTTGCTGCTTGCAAGCGTTGAATAAGGACCGGTGCGAAACGCTTCATCATCTCATAGCCGAGATCGTGGTCGCCCTCGCACTTGCCGCGGAGACAGGCCGCGTCCATCGAAATGGCGCGGGTGAGTTCGAGAGCCTTGGCGTCAAAGCCCCAGCGATAGGGCGTCACGAGCCACGAAGCGCCGACGATTTCGTCTTCGCCGACCGTCTGGATCGTCAAGGAGCGCGTCGTCGCCGCCATCTGCAACGCAACCCTACCGCTGCGCAGTATATAGAATTGATCGGCGGCTTCGCCTTCATGAAACAGATATTGGCCGGCTTCGAACCGGACATTCTTGGCGCATCCGGAAATGAGCTGGCAAAATTCTTCTTTGAGACCGGCAAAGAACGGGTGCTCCCGCACAATTCGCTCTAGACCTTCCATGTCAATCTCCTAGCGTGACTCGCTGTTTCGGATGGCGGCCACTTCTTCCGTAATGTCGATGCCGACCGGGCACCAGGTGATGCAGCGCCCGCAGCCAACACAGCCCGACGTGCCGAACTGATCGACCCACGTCGCAAGCTTGTGGGTCAGCCATTGGCGGTAGCGTGCTTTTGCGCTGCCGCGCACGCTTCCGCCGTGAACGTAGGAATGATCCATGGTGAAGCAAGAATCCCAGCGGCGGGACCGCGAGGTCTCCAGCCCCTCAAGATCGCTCGAATCCTCGACCGTCATGCAGAAGCAGGTCGGGCACACCATCGTGCAGTTGCCGCAGGTCATGCACCGCTCGGCGACATGATCCCAGCGCGGATTGTCGAGATTGCGCATCAGCACTTCGCGCACGTCGTCGGCTTTCATGGCCCGGCCCATCGACGACGCCGTTTTGGCGACGACGGCTTCCGCCGCCTTGATCTCTTCGGGTTTGGCGGCGTGCTGCGGCAGTGCAGCCAACACCTCGCGGCCTTTGTCCGAGCCGGCTTCGACCACGAAGCGATGCGCGCCACCCTCGACAAGTTCCGTCAAGGCGATGTCGAAACCCCGCTTCACGCCGGGACCGGTGTTCATCGACACGCAGAAGCAGGTTCCGCCGGCCGTGCCGCAATTGACGGCAACGACGAATGCGTTCTCGCGACGGGCCTTGTAATGCGGATCCGCCAGTTCGCCGTTCATGAAAACGCGATCTTGAATCTCGATCGCATGCAGTTCGCAGGCGCGAACGCCGAAGAAGGCAAAGCGCTCGGCCGACGGCGGCACAGGCGTCACACTCACGGCGCTTCCCTTGTGTCTGGCGCGCCACAGCTGCTGGATCGGCGGATAAAGAAACCTCTTCCAGGAATGCGGACCGACCGCATAGCCGAACAATGCGTCATCGGAACGCCGCGTTACGCGATAATGCCCGCCTTCCTGCTCGTCGGTCCATCCGGCCGGCAAATCGCGAACCGACGAGATATCGTCATACGCAATTGCCTGATCGCGCAGCTTCGGCCCAATGACGCGATAACCGCGTTTGGCGAGCGCATCGAGAAGAGCCTGAAGTCCCGAGATTTCTAATGTGATCATCTGGGTTATTCTTGCGCGATCTATATTCATTCCAGCGGCCGTCTCTTTGCAGTGAGGTTCCCTTATTGGGTCGTTGATCGTCGCGCTATCTCACTGTCGATAGTCTACGGAGAAAATCACAGGCAGGCAATGACGCGTTCTCGCACGCACGTCTTTGAGCGATGTCAAAAATAAAACGGCGCCCGATGAAGTCGGTGGGGGCGCGTCATTTTGCGCGCGCGACGGCGATCGCATCCATCTCGCTTTGCGTCGCTGTATCAGTCAGCAAATCCGCAATCGTGCGCGCGTGACGCCGGCGCCAGTTTGGGTGTTCGCTGGTGCTGCCAGGAAGGTTTGCCTGACTCGTTTCGCCGGCCAGATCGTCCAACTGGACCATGAACAACAGGCTTTGCGTCCGTGCCAAATAAACATGCACCGCCTTGGCGAGCTCAGGCGACCAATCGGACGGCTCCGCGTTCGACAAGCTCTGCGGCAAAAGTGCCTCCCCGGCGAGTGCTTGCAGAAGCTCGCGCTTTTCGCGCGCGCGGTTCGACCAAGCGCTTTCCTCCTCGTCGACGGATTTGAACAACCCGAGACGCGCTTTCGCCGTAATGTCGTCGCCGAGCCAGAAGCCTCTTAGTGTCGCGAGATCATGTGTCGCGGCGGACACCGACCCTAGTTGCGGATATTCGCCCGGCCGGCGGTAGCGATCATGATCACGTTCAAAGGCAAAGATGCGGCAGGACAGCACATTGGCCGCCGCCATGCGTTCGCGAAATCCGGCAGGCACCGTGCCGAGGTCCTCGCCGATGAGCATGCAGCGATGGCGCCTGCTCTCCAGAGCGGCGACGGCAAGGAGATCGTCGATCGGGTAACGCACATAGGCGCCGGCCGCCGGTTTCTCGCCCGCGGGAATCAGAAACAGACGCTGCCAGCCCATGACATGATCGATCCGTAGTGCGCCAGAACGACGCATATTTGCGCGCAACAGTGCGATGAAATGCGCATACCCGGTGGCCCGCAGGCGGAAAGGGTTCAGCGGCACCACGCCCCATTCCTGTCCGGTTTCGTTGAATGGATCCGGCGGCGCGCCGATCCGCGCGGTGCCGGCGAACAAATCCTGATTGGCCCAATGATCGGCGCTGGCGCCTTCCGCGCTGATCGCCAGATCGTTGTACAAGCCGATCGCCATACCGCGCCGGCGCGACAGCTCCGCCGCCGCGCGGACCTGTTCGTCACACTGCCATTGCAGATATTTGTAGAACGAGACCCGGTCCGCATGACGAACGCGCAGCTGCGCGACCTGCGTCGATTGCGGATCGCGGCACGCCGCCGGCCAGCGCAACCAGTCATGCATCTGAAAATGCTCGCTGAGCATCTGGAATGTCGCAAAGCGCTCGAGATCGCGGCCGTGCTTCTTTTCATAGGCTTGGAAAGCCGCACGACGCGCATCGCCGCCGGCGTTGTGGTTTGCCTCGAAGCTGCGATGAAGACATTCCAACGCGGCAAGCTTGATGCGTGCGACGGATTTGTAATCGACATAGGCCGCATCGCGCGCCGCCTGCAGAAGGCGCGCCGTATCAGACGCCTCAATCAGCGCTCGCGCTTCTTCGCATTCGGCGAAGTCAGGAACCGCGGCGACATCGAGATAGAGCGGATTGCGAAACAGCCGGCTGCAGGGCGAATAGGGGCTGGCATAGTCCGGCGTATCGAGAAACAGCGCGTGCAGCGGGTTGAGACCGATCGCGTCCGCGTCGCGGGCGGCGCTTTGCTCGATCAACTCCTGCAAATCGCCGAAATCGCCGATCCCCCAATCGCCGGACGATCGGAGCGCATAGAGCTGCGCGGCGATCCCCCAACAGCGGCGGCCGGAGAATATGGGCGGCAGATAACAACGCTGCGGCGCAACGATCAAACGGCAACTTGCGCCACCCGCCAAGCGAAGATCGTGATAGCCGGGCGGAAGCGGCGGCAGCCTCAAACGGCGCAAATGAATTTGGGTATCGCCGAACTGTCGGGTGTCCTCGACCGGCAGTGCGTCCACATTACATTCGCCGGTACGAAAGCCACCCATTTCGAGGTACACCGACCAGCGGAGCATTTTCGTGCCGCTCGGCAGGCGCAGGTTCACGTCGATTTCACTGTTTTCCCGCGCGACGACGACGGGCGGCAAGGGCGTCCGCCACAGCTGATCCTCGAACTTGGCAAGACTCGCGAAGACATCCTCCTCGCTGTCGGCGGCAATGCCCATCGCCCGTAGCAAACTCCGCGCCGTCTCAGGCGGTGTTTCGTGCAGCCGGCCGTGGATATCCCAATATCGCGGCTCGATGCCCGCCGCATCCGCCAACCGGCTCAAGGAATCATGCGCATCCATCGGCTGTACGGTCCCTAGATTTTACTGACGAGCAGTGCGAGCGCATGCGCATCGAGCAAGAACACGCCGAGTGCGCCGAACTGTGCATTCGATCTCGCATCGGCGGATGCCGTGTCGATCAAACAGCTCCATTTGCGATCGGCGCCGGTATCCGGAAGAACGAATCTCGACGGTTTATCGCCCGCGTTCATCAGCAGCAGGAACGCATGCGGATCGAGGCGGCGGGTATAGGTCTTCGCGTCCATTTCAGAGACAGCGGCATAACGCACACCCAAACAGCGGTTCTGCGGCGACGTCCAGTCCGCCTGCGTCATCTCGCGCCCCTCCGGCGACAGCCAGACGATGTCTTTAACGCCGCCCTCGTCCGTGCGGTCGCCCAAGAAAAAGGTCGAACGGCGAAAGACGGGATGATCCGCCCGAAGCCTTACCAAGCATTGAACAAAAGCCAGCAGCTCACGGTTGCGGTTCAATTCCGACCAATCGATCCAGCCGATCTCGTTATCCTGGCAATAGGCGTTGTTGTTGCCGCGCTGCGTGCGGCCGAATTCGTCACCGGCCAGGATCATCGGGATACCCAAGGACAACAGGAGCGTAGCCATCAGGTTGCGCTTCTGCCGCTCGCGCAGCCGGACGATAGCGGGGTCGTTGCTCGGCCCCTCGACGCCGCAGTTCCAGCTGAAATTGTCGCTGGCGCCGTCGGCGCCGTTTTCCTTGTTGGCGTCGTTGCGTTTGACCTCGTAGCCGACCAGATCGGAAAGCGTGAAACCGTCATGCGCGGTGACGAAGTTCAGGCTTGCCGTCGGCTTGCGCTTGCTGCGATCGAAAACGTCGCTCGACCCGGAAAGCCGGAAAGCGAGATCGCCGAGCATACCGCCGTCGCCGCGCCAGAATTTGCGGACATCGTTGCGGAAGCGATCATTCCATTCGCTCCAGCGCGGCGGAAAGCCGCTGAGCCGATAGCCTTCCGGGCCGAGATCCCATGGCTCCGCGATCAGCTTGGTCTTGGCCAGCAAAGGGTCCTGCAACACGCAGGAGAAGAATGCCGCCTCGGACGAGAACGCTTGGTCCCGGCGCGCCAGGCTTACGCCCAGATCGAAGCGGAACCCGTCGACATGCATGTCCTCCACCCAATAACGCAGCGAATCCATCACCATCTGCAAGACGCGCGGATGACCGATGTTCAGCGTGTTGCCGCAACCCGTGAAATCGAGATAGCGGCGCTTGTCCTCCGCCAGACAATAATATGACGCGTTGTCGATGCCCCGGAAGCTGAGCGTCGGCCCCAGCTCGTCGAGCTCGCCGGTATGGTTGAAGACCACGTCCAGGATGATTTCGATACCGGCATCGTGGAAGGCCCGCACCGTCGTGCGAAAATCTTCGATATC
>JAGWVX010000137.1 GCA_018970685.1 Alphaproteobacteria bacterium
TTCTCTGGGATCACGCGATAGAGAAGGAGCGTCTCTTCGGGGTGCGCCTGGACGGCGTGTGGGTTCATGTCGGCACGCCCCAGGCCGTCGTAGAGGCCGACACATTCTTGGCAGACCTTGCCCCGGTCGCCTGACAGCGCGCAGCGCGCGAAAGTCTTCGCTATCCCTGCGGGTGCACCGTTCTCCGCCACGCTGACCCAAGGGCTGCTGCAGCGCTTCGGCAGCGACGTGCTGGCACTGGCTGATATCACGATCTATCTGCCGACGCGACGCGCGGCGCGCAGCATCGCCGAGATATTTGCCAAGAAAGCCACCGGCGCGACGCTGTTGCCCGATTTCCGCCCTCTTGGCGACGTGGACGAAGACGAACTGCTGCTCGACGCCTCCGACGATTTTGGATTGAAACCGGCCATTACGCCTCTCCGACGCAGGCTCCTACTGGCGGCGCTGATCCACCGTTGGAGTTGTTCACGTGATGGCGGCGCGCTCGCTTTCGGACAGGCTGCCGGTCTGGCGAAGAGCCTCGCGGCGGTTATAGATGACATAGAAACGCAGGGCGCCGACTTGGAGAAACTTGCCAACCTCGCCCCGCTGTCGCTAGCCGAACATTGGAGCGACGTGAAGGAATTCCTGGCGCTGATCCAGACGCAATGGCCAGCGCTACTCGAAGCGGAAGGTTGCGTCAATCCAGCGACCCACCGCAATGAATCGCTGCGCGCTTTGGCGAAGCGCTTGCAAGATGCTGCGCCGGATCGACCGATCATTGCGGCGGGTTCTACCGGCAGCATTCCCGCTACGGCCGACCTGCTCGGCGTTATCGCCCGCCTCCCAAAAGGCGCCGTCGTGCTGCCGGGGCTGGATCGATCGTTGGATGACGAAAGCTGGGATAGAATCGACCCGGGCCATCCACAATTCGCATTGAAGCAGTTGTTGCAACGGATTGGCGTGGTGCGCGCGGAGGTCGCCGACTGGACGGACGCCGATGGATTACCGGTGCGCGAACAGATCCTGCGTGAGGTCTTGCGTCCCGCGCCGACGACCGATGCTTGGCGTGTGCTGGCGGAACGCGGCGGCGCGAAGTTAGTTGCGGGCCTTGAAGGACTGACGCTCATGAAGGCGGCCTATCCGGCCGAGGAAGCGTCCATCGTCGCATTACTGCTGCGCGAGGTGTTGGAGACGCCGACATGCACCGCGGCGTTGATAACGCGCGACCGGGCGCTGGCGCGGCGTGTCACGGCGGAACTGCAGCGCTGGGATATCGCCATCGACGATTCCGCAGGACGCCCGCTGACGCAGACGGCCGCAGGCTCCTACCTCTGCCTGATCGCGGAGGCAGCCGACAGTGGTTTCGCGCCAGTTCCGCTGCTGGCGCTGCTCAAGCATCCGCTTGCGACGATGGGTGAAGCGGTAGGCATTTTCCGCAGCCATGCGCGCAAGCTTGACATGCTTCTGCGCGGTCCCAGGCCGAACTCTGGATTGGCGGGTATCGCCGCGGCGATCGCAGGCGCCGATGGCGAATTTCGAAGCTGGTTTGCGCGTGTGATGGCCGCACTGGCGCCGATCGAGACGGCGTTGTCCGCGCCTGAGGTCACAATCCGTGACGCGCTAACGGCGCACATTGCAACGGCGGAACACTTGGCGGATAGGCTTTGGCAGGGCGTCTCCGGCGACGCCGGCGGCGCGTTTGTCGCGGCGCTGTTGGACGCGTCTGCCGATCTGCCGCTCATTGAAGCGAGGTCGTATGCGCCGCTGTTCCGCGCGCTGGCCGAGGAACAGGCCGTGCGGCCGCCCTATGGCCGTCATCCGCGACTGTCGATCCTGGGACCACTGGAAGCGCGGCTGCAGCATTTTGATTTGGTGGTGCTAGGCGGCTTGAACGAAGGCTCCTGGCCAGCGTCCGCGTCGAACGATCCGTGGTTTTCGCGCCCGATGCGGCAGGCGATGGGATTGGAGCAACCTGAGCGCGCCATCGGTTTGTCGGCTCACGACTTTGCGACACTCGCGGCCGGGCCGCGGGTCGTCCTGACACGCGCGCTCAAGGCGGAAGGCGCGCCGACGGTAGCGTCGCGCTGGATTCAGCGGCTGGAGCAGCTGACCAGAGGTTTGAATATCGATGGCGCGCTGGCGGCGACAGCCGACTACGCGCGGATCGCCGCCGCACTGGCCGATCCCGGCAAGCCAGACCCCATCAAGCCCCCGGCGCCCCGACCGCCGGTGGAGGCAAGGCCGCGCAAGCTCTCCGTCACAGAGATCGAAACCTGGGTGCGCGACCCATATGCCATCTACGCCAAGCGTGTCCTGAACCTCCGGCCGCTCGATCCATTGGATGGTGAAATCGGCCCGATGGAACGCGGGACCACGCTGCACCGCGTTCTGGAGCTTTTTGCCCGCGAGTACCCGAAAGAGTTGCCGGCCGATGCCGCAATGCGGCTGGTGGAGATCACGGATCAGGTGTTCCGCGAACTCGCGATCCCAAAGGCGACGCTGGCGCTGTGGCGGCCGCGCTTCCTGAATGCCGCAAACTGGTTCGTCGGCGAGGAGCGCGGACGGCGCGCCGGTATCGCGGAGATCTTCGCCGAGGTCAAAGGCGAACACATCATGAAGGGGCCGGCCGGTGACTTCACACTGTACGGACGCGCGGACCGTATCGACCGGCTGAAGACGGGCGGCGGCGCTATCCTGGACTACAAGACCGGCGCGCCGCCGTCCGATAGTCAGGTTCTCAAGCATCTGGCGCCGCAACTGGCGCTGGAAGGTGCCATGTTGGCAGCGGGCGGCTTCAAGGATATCGGACCGCTGACACCGGAGGAACTGGTCTATGTCCGCGTAACCGGGGCTGCGGAGCCTGGCTTCTTCCGGGCTGTCAAGACAGACGCAGCGACGATTGCAAAGGACGCTCTGGAACGGCTGGTGCGGCGCATCGTGCTGTTCGACGATCCAGCGACGCCTTACGACTCCCGCGTGGCGCCGTATCGCGCCGATGTGCCCGGTGATTACGATCATCTGGCGCGTGTCCGGGAATGGTCGGCAAGCGGCTGGCGTGGAGAACGCGAATGACGACCTTCGCGGCATCCGACCCGAACCGCTCCGCCTGGGTCGCCGCAAACGCGGGCGCCGGCAAGACACATACACTGGCCAACCGCGTGACGCGGCTGCTGCTGGCGGGTGTACGGCCTGAACGCATCCTCTGCCTTACCTATACCAAGGCGGCAGCGGCGGAGATGGCGGGCCGGCTGTTCGACCAGCTGGGCAAATGGTCGATGCTGCCGGACAAGGACTTGACCGAGAAGATCGCGGAGGTCGGCGCCGAAGCTTCCAACAAGAACGAGCTGCGCAAGGCGCGGCGGCTGTTTGCCGATGCGCTGGAGACACCGGGCGGCCTCAAGATCCAGACCATCCATTCCTTCTGCCAATACGTCCTGATGCGCTTCCCGCTGGAAGCCGGCGTGCCGGCGTCGTTCCGCGTGCTCGACGATCGCACGGCGCGCGACCTGAGGGCGGAAGCGCGCGCGAAGGTGTTGGAACGCGCCGGCAGCGGCGACGCGCCGACAGCGGCGGCGCTTGCCTTTCTTGTGACGCATCTCAGCGATTTCAAGCTGGAGCAAATCCTCGACGCCGCGCTCGGCGCCGACCGCAACAGACTCGATGCTTTCCTGGGAAAAGACGACTGGTCGGCACTGCTGCGCGACGCCCATGGCGCGGCACCCGGCGACAGCGAGGAGAAGATCGCGACGGAGTTCACCCAAAGTCTGCAGCGCGACGAGGCGACGCTGCGCGATTCTATTGTCTGGCTGGCCAGCGGCGGCAAAACCGATGGCGAACGCGCAGCAGCGCTGACCGAAGCGTTGCAGGCAAAAGACGCCCTCGCCCGCTTTGGCGCGGCGTTCGAGGCGCTGCTGACCAAAGAGGGCGCGCCGCGCAAGACGCTGGCGACCAAGAAACTGGCCGAGGCCCGGCCAGACCTGCTTGCCTATCTGCGGAGCCTCGGCGGACGATTGATAGCGTTCGAGAACCGGCGGCGCGCGGTGCATGCCGCGATGCTGGCGGAAGCGGCGCTCACCATCGTAGACGCCGTGCGGGACGTCTATACTAAGGAAAAGCGCGCCCGCGGCGTGCTGGACTACGACGACCTGATCGCGAAGACGCATCGCCTCCTCCAGAAGAGCGGCGCTGCCTGGGTGCTGTTCAAGCTCGATGAAGGCATCGACCATATCCTGATCGACGAGGCGCAAGACACCAGCGCTCTGCAATGGGACATCATCCAGACGTTGACCGACGAGTTCTTCGCCGGCGAAGGCATTGCTCGCGAGACGCCACGCACGCTGTTCGCGGTCGGGGACGAAAAGCAGTCCATCTTCAGCTTCCAGGGTGCCGATCCGGCACAGTTCGACGTGCGGAGGCGGTTTTTCGAGAAGCGGGCGAAAGACGCCGGCCGCGCCTTCTCGTACGAATATCTGCAAACCTCGCGGCGCTCGGCGCCGGAAATCCTGAAGTTCGTCGACGCCGTGTTTGCCGATCCCGCGGCTTGCGACGGGTTGACCTCCGGCGGGCTGAAGATCGAGCACAAGGCGCTGCGTACCGAGCTGAAAGGCCGCGTCGAATTCTGGCCTGCGCTCAAGCCGTCTGACGCGTCCGATTCCGATCCGTGGGACCTGCGTCCGGTCGATCTAGAGCGCGACGACAGCCCGCTGGTGAAACTGGCCGACCAGATTGCCGACCAGATCAAAGACTGGCTGGCGCAGCGCGTCTGCCTGCCCGGCCACCAGGCGCCGATCCAACCAGGCGGCATCATGATTCTGCTACCGCGCCGCGAGCCGTTCGGCGGCGAGATCATCCGGCGCCTCAAGGAACGCGGCGTGCCGGTGGCGGGCGCCGACCGCATCAAGTTGACCGAACAGATCGCGGTAATGGACCTGATCGCACTCGGCCGCTTCGCGCTACTGCCGGAAGACGACCTCAATCTGGCGGCGCTCTTGCGTTCGCCGCTGATCGGCCTGAACGAAGAGGAACTGTTCGCGCTGGCGTATGGGCGCGAAGGCACACTGTGGCGGGAAGTGGAGCGGCGGCACGAAGAGCTGCCGTCGTTCAAGGCTGCGCATACGTTCCTGGCCGAGGCGCGGGCGCGCGCCGATTTCGCGCCGCCCTTCGAATTCTTCGCCCAGAGCTTGATCGACGGCCGCAAGAAGATGCTGAAGCGGCTCGGACCGGAGACAAACGACTCCATCGACGAACTCCTGTCGCTGGCACTGGTATATGAGAACAGTAACACGGCGTCCCTGGAAGGTTTCCTGCACTGGGTCGAGCGCGGCGCCGCCGAGGTCAAACGCGACATGGAGCGCGGCCGCAACGAAGTCCGGGTGATGACCGTGCACGGCGCCAAAGGTCTTGAAGCCGACATCGTCATCCTGCCAGACACCACCTCACTGCCAGACAATTCCGCCAGCAAGGGGCATTTTCTGTACACGGACGACGGGGTGCTATTCCCCCTGCCCGACGCGGCGGCACCGCAGAAGGTCCTTGCCGCGAAGCAGGCGGCGCTCGCCGAGACGCTGAAGGAGCACCGGCGCCTGCTGTACGTCGCCCTCACTCGCGCCAAAGAGCGGCTGTACATCTGCGGCTTCGAAAATAAGAAGGGCACCAAGCCTGGCTCCTGGCACACGCTGGCGCAGCGCGCGGCGGAAATCCTGGGCACCGAGATGCCGCATAGCGATTCCACCATCCGCGTTTTCGGTAGCGGCGAGGCAGGCAAAGCAGAACCGGCGGCGCCCGCGCCGGCGGAAGTCTTCGCTGTTCCCGACTGGGCGCTGACGAAGCCCAAACCGGAGCGGCCGGCACCATGGCTGATCCGTCCGTCGGAGGCGGCGGGTGTTGACGAGCCAGCGATGCAGTCGCCGCTCAAAGAGAGCGGCGCGCGCTTCCGGCGCGGAATCCTGGTCCACGCCATGCTGGCACATCTGCCGGAAATCAGCCGCGATAAACGGTCGGAGACTGCTCTGCGTTTTCTGCGCGCCCGCGGAGCCAGCGAGGAAGAAGCCGTGCGCTTGACGGTCGAAACACTGGCGGTTCTCGATGATCCCGCCTTTGCCGCCGCGTTCGCACCGAACAGCCGCGCCGAGGTCTCCATCGTCGCCGACCTGCCGGAGCTCGGCGCGGGCGCCCGCATCCATGGCCGGATCGACCGGCTGGCGGTGACCGCCGACGAAGTTTTGATCGTCGACTTCAAAACCAACCGGCCGCCGCCTGCCCATGAAAAAGACGTGCCGCAGATTTACGCAACGCAAATGGCGCTTTATCGCGCCGCGGCTGCAAAGATCTTCGCCGGCAGACGAATCGCGTCGGCGCTCGTCTGGACGGAAGGCCCGCGCTTGATGCCCCTACCGGACGTGTTGTTGGATGCGGAAACAAGCCGCATCCGGGCGCGCCTTGACCAGGGGGGTAACGGTTCCTAGATATAGTGCCGTCACCCGTGAGGAGTTGTGTATGTCGTCGCCGATCAAAGTCTCCGATGCGTCGTTTCAGAACGACGTCCTCAATGCCAAAGGCCCTGTTCTGGTGGATTTTTGGGCGGAATGGTGCGGCCCGTGCCGCATGATCGCGCCCGCGCTCGAGGAATTGGCAGGGGAATTGGGCGGCAAGATCACGATTGCCAAAATCAACATTGACGACAACCCGACCATGCCGCAGAAATACGGCGTGCGCGGCATTCCCACCATGATGATCTTCAGCCAGGGTCAAGTTGCGGCGACCAAGGTCGGCGCGCTGCCCAAGTCGAAAATCAAGGAATGGATTGAGAGTTCGATCTAACGCCCTTTCTCCTTTCGCCTGTGGGGGGATTGGCGCCACCCGCGTCGGCCTGAAGCGCCGCGCGAGTATAAACTCCGACGGCGTAAGGGGTTGCGCAACGCGTATCCCCTCTATCTTGAGCTCGCTTGCGCTCGCGTTCGACACCTCCTCCGTAATTGGGAGAGGAAGTGCATCGCGTAATTCCCTTGCCAGCTTCAGCTGCGCCACGGCAAGCGCCAGCGCCGCGATATGGTACCGCGCCACTTGCCGGAGCGCTTTTACTTCGCGCGTGTAGCGGCCGGATTTCAGCGCATTGCGGTTGCCTGGCTGGCCTCCGCGCTTACGCCCGGTATTACGCAGCCGCTTGGGCATCTGCGGCTCCTCCGCCTGCCTCACCGGCGACGCCATCGCCATTCGTTTTCAATTTTTTTGAATCGGGGGTCCCTTCACGGACATACGTGAATGTGTGATGGCGACCCTGATCGCTATCGCTTCGCAGTCGCTTCAATGCGATGGCCGCCGTGGCGCTCGCGCGCATCATTTTCCCG
>JAGWVX010000138.1 GCA_018970685.1 Alphaproteobacteria bacterium
CTTGACCTCGTCCTCGTCGAGCATCTGCCAGAGCTTGGCCGAGTGTTCTTCGCCCAGCGACAGCATGAGGATGGCGGAACGCTCTGCGCCGGTGAGGGACCGGATGTCTTCCTTGACGGTTGATTTGAGGGCGCGCGACATCTGTTACACCGGTTGATGGAGCCAAGTGCGCAGGATCGCCAACGCCTCTTCGGGATGCGCCTGCACGACTTCGCCGACTTTCTTCACGGAAGACTCGCGCACCTGTCCTTCGATGCGGCTGATGTCGATCATGCTTTCGCGCGGCGGCGGAAGCTGCGCCGGCGTCTGGCCGGCCTGCAATTGCCCTTGCGCCTCGGCGCTCTGGGCGCCCGGCGCCGGCAGCTGGCCCATGGCCGGCGTGCCGTACCCCAGCTGCGCCGTCGTTGTGGCGAACGAGAGCGGCGCGAACATCCGTGCGATCAGCGGGCGCATGACGAACAGGCCGATCAGAAGCGCGGTCAGGGAAAGGATGGCCGCCTCGATGATTTTGAACCAATCGGGACCGTCCAGACCGAGGAACGGCGTCGGCGGCGGCGTGCCGACATCCGGATCGATGCGGGCAAACGGCATGTTGACCACCTGCACCTGGTCGCCGCGCGCGCTGTCGAAGCCGATGGCGGATTTCACCAGCTCGCTGATCTTCTGCATGTCCTGCGCGCTGCGCGCCTTGTAGGCGCCGCTTTTGCCGGTGATGCCGTCGACCACCACGGCGACCGAAAGCCTTTTGAGCGCGCCGGCGTCGTCGGTCGACGTCTTCACCGTCTTGGAGATCTCGTAATTGGTCGTTTCCTCGGTGCGGCCGGAGGACGACTTCGTATTGTCGCCGTTCGACGCGCTCTGCTGGCCCGGCAATGCGCTCGCGACGGATACCGCGGCGGCGCCCGAACCGTCCGTGTCGGTGGCGTTTTGTTCGACGGTTTGGGTGGACCGCACGACCTTGCTGTCCGGATCGTAGCTTTCCGACGTCGCGGTCGTGTGCGTGTAATCCATGTTGGCGGTGACCTGAACGCGCACATGGCCGGGACCGACGATGCTCGCCACCATCGATTCGATACGGCTGCGCAGACGGTCCTCGTAATCCGTGGTTTCCTGATCCTCGGTGGAGGCCTCGGCGTCGGGACCGGATTTGTCCTGACCGCCGGCCAGCAGATTGCCCCGGTCGTCGATGATGGCGACGCGGTCCGGCGACAGCGAGGCGACGGCGGCGGCCACCAGATGCTGGATGGCCTGCACCTGGCCGCGGCCGAGGACGTTGCGCGTCCGCAGCACGACCGAGGCGCTCGGCGACTGGTCGTTGCGCGAGAAGATCTGGCGTTCGGGAATGACCAAGTGCACGCGCACGCTTTCGATGCCGTCGATCGTTTGGATGGACCGCGCCAGCTCGCCCTCCATGGCGCGCAGCATGTTGACGTTCTGCACGAAGGTGGTGGTGCCGAACGCGTCGGACTTGTCGAATATCTCGTAGCCGACGCCGGCGGCCGGCAGATTGTCCTGCGCCATCTCCATGCGCAACTTGGTCACCTGGTCGGAGGGAACGAGGACGGTGCCGCCATTGCCCTTGAGTTCGTAGGGCACGTTCATGCTGTCGAGCTTGGCGGTGACCTGGGAGGCGTCGCGCGTGTCCAGTCCGGAAAACAGGATGCTCTTGGGCGGTTCGGAGATGACGCCCGCAACATAGAGGAAAAAGGCGGTGAGCGCGGCGGCTACGCCCGCCATGACGCCGAAACGCGCCGCGCCGATCGCTTTGATGAAATCCGGCAAAGCCTGCTCCCTCGCGAACTGGCGAGGGAGCGAAGACGGATAATGGTCATCCGTCGCGGCACCCCGCCGTGCTAGGCAAACATTGCCGCGTTTTAGGTAAAGGCGCGCTTAACGCGCGCGGGAATCGGGAAACGGAATCGGATGTCGCGAGTAAGAAATTCTTCACGCCTTCCGATTTCAGTGCCGATATTGCTGCACGCGCGTCGCACGCAGACCCGGCAAACCGAAGCGGTCGATGGCACGCTGCCAGGCGAGGAACTCCTCGACCGTCAGCGTGTAGCGGCGGCACGCTTCGTCCAGGCTGAGAAGTCCGCCGCGCACAGCGGCGACGACTTCCGCTTTGCGGCGGATCACCCAACGCTTTGTGTTGGGAGGCGGCAAGTCAGCCATCGTCAACGGGCTTCCGTCGGGCCCAATGACGTAGCTCACGCGACCTCTGCGGTCTTCGCCCATGTTCATCGCACTCCTGACTCCACTACCCGCGAGCAAGGTAACCGTGACGCCTTAAAAAAATGGCCAATGGACGAGGTAAACGACATCGTAAAACTACCCGTACATTTGCTTCTAACTTGGGATTTCCGGCGTCCTATTTCGTAAAGACGCCGGAAATCTCCGTTAATGCGACATCTGCAGAAGCTGATCGAGCATCGTCGATGCCGTTGTTACAATGCGCGATGCGGCGGAATAGGCGCGTTGCGTTGTGATCAGGTTGGTAAATTCCGTCGCCAGATCGACGGTCGAGCCTTCGAGTTGCTTCGCGTTGACGGTGCCCGCGCCGCCGGAGTTCGCGATATTGACGATCGGCGTGCCGGATGCGGGCGTCGTGGTGTAGGCATTGCCCGAGGTTTCGGACAAGCCGTCGGGATTGGCGAAGGTGGCGAGCGGAATCTTGAACACCGCCTGACTGAGGCCGTTCGAGAAATTCGCCGAGACTGTGCCGTCGGAGGCGATCGACAAGCCGTTGACGCTGCCGTACACCGCGCCGTCTACGGTGGCGCTGGTCAGCGTCGACGTCGTATCGTACTGCGTGACGCCGTCGGTGTTTCCGACCGTTCCCATGTTTACGGTCAAAGGCTGTGCCGACAACCCCGAAGTCGCCGACCACGGGATCGAGATCGAAATTGAACCGGACGCCGGCGAACCCGATCCGCCGGTTGGCACGACGTTGGCCAGCGAGCCGTCGGCGTTGAAGGTCATCGTGCCGGAGGCGATGGGATTGCTGCCGGTGATGTTGCTGGCCGTGCCCTGATAGGAGACTTCGTACGCCCAGGTGTTCGCGGCGGTTTTGACGAAGGAAAATGCCAGCGGCTGCGTGCCGCCCTGGCTGTCGTCGACGTTGATGGTGCGTTGGAAGTCGGGCGTCACGGCGCCAGACGCCATGTTGTTGGTCGAGACGTTGTACGTGCTGACGGTCGTGGCGCTCGCCTGCAGGTTTGCCTGCACGGCGATCTTGCTGGACGCCACCGCTTTGCCCGACAGATTGTTCACGTTGATCAGCGACAAGTTGCTCGGGTTGGTGGGCGGATTGCCGCTGGTGTCCAGCTTCCAGCCGAGCAGATAGAGCCCGTTGGCGTTCTTGAGATTCCCGGCGGCATCGGAGGTGAAGCTGCCGGCGCGGGTATATTCCACCGAGCCCGTCGTGGACGCCGTGGGGCTGACCATGAAGAATCCGTTGCCGGAAATCGCCAGATCGGTGTTCGAAGAGGTCGCGGTCAGAAGGCCCTGTTGCGTGACGTTCTGCCCCGCCGTGGCGGTCACGCCCGCCGAAGATGGATCGCTGGTGCCCCCCGCGGCGGCGAGCATGGTTGAGAAGTTGTTGGTCGCCGACTTGTAGCCGACGGTGTTGACGTTCGCGATGTTGGATGAAGCGACGCTGAGCGCATTGCTGTTCGCGGTCAGAGCTGCAACGCCGGTCATCATGGCGCCATAGAGACTCATTTGCTTTCCTTCTCGGCATTCCGGGCTTCGCCCGACAGCCGTCCTTCAGATCGTGCGGCCGTTTCTCGGCCGCGGTTGTTGTCAGTTCGTAACGATCGTCGCATTCGCGAGCGGGATTTCTGCGGTTCCGATCACGAGCTGCGGCGTGGTTCCCGACAAATCCACCCCGCTGACCAGCGCCTTGCTGGCGACGGTGGTCGTCACCGGCGTTCCGTCGCTTGCGGTGGCCGAAGCGGTGAGGGTGTAGCTGCCGTCCGGCAGCTGATTGCCGTTGTTGTCCTTGCCGTTCCAGGCGAAATCGTGGGTGCCCGCGGCAGTCTGGCCGGCGCCGCTGTAGACGACCTTGCCGGACGAATCCGTCACCGTGAGCGTGGTCGAAGCCGCCGCGCCGTTCAGGCCATAGGTCCAATCCGCGGCGCCGTTGGTGAGCGCGCCCTGACCGTTGCTGAGCACGACGTTCTTGCCGAGATAGCTCATGGCGTAGCTGTTGGCCTGGTTCTGGCCGAGCGAGATCAAGGTATCGAGCTTGCTGTTGCTGTTGATCTGCTGTTCGACCTGGCTGTACTCGACGAGCTGCTGGGTGAACTGGTTGGAGTCCATCGGCGACAGCGGATCCTGATTCTGCAGTTGCGTCGTCAACAGTTGCAGGAAGGTATTGAAATTGCCGGCCAGCTGCTGCTGAGCGCTGGAGGACGAACTGGAGGTCGTCGTCGTGCTTGCGGTCGGTGTCGTCACAGGGCTCGTGGCGGTCATGGCAATGCGTCCTTAAACGCGGATGTCGAGCCGTACGCCGTCGGGCGCAAGGCTTGCGATGGGATTGGAGTGCGAGTTTGCGTCCGTACCGGCGACGGCATTGACGGTCAGTGCGCGGCTGCGTCCATTGGACGAACTGCCGTTTCCATTCTGCCGCTCCTGGCCGCTTCTTAGCGAGAAATTGAGGCCATTATTCGACAAGTTGACGCCGGCATCGGCCAGAGAGCGCGCCAGATTGGCGGAATCGTTCTGCAGCAGCTGCAAAGTTTGCGGCCGATCGACGATGAGGGTTGCCTGGGTCTTGCCGGAATTGTCCACCGAAAGACGGACCTGCACGCCGCCCAGTTCCGGCGGGTCCATGCGGATGTCGAAATGCTTGATGCCGTCATGGGATTTTGCGGCGATCGTCAAGCCCAGCGCCCCGAGCTGAGATGACGTCATGGCGTCATGATGCTGCGGCACGACCTGCAGATTGGCGGCCGGCGCTGTCGGCGACGCGCTGGCGGCCGGGCCTGCCTGGACGCCCGACGCCGCGACGGAGGTGGCGGGCGGGCTGTTCGACGAACCGGACGATGACGCCTGCGCGGCCGGAGCCGCCTGGTGCGACGGTGCGGACTGTGTCCCGGCGGGGTTGTCTTTGGCGATTTTTCCGCCGTCGGAGCTTTTTGCCGGCGCGGTCGTCCCGCTGCTCTGTTTGGTGTTGTTCCGTATGCTGACATCGGCGGGTTTGCCGGAAGCGGGATCGACCGCGGCGCTGTCGGCGGGAGACTGGTCGGCGGCGGACGCCGGCGTGGCCTTGGGGCCGGTGGCCGATCCGGACGGCTTCGTGCCGGTGACGGCATCGACGCCCGGTTTCGCACCGCTTGTCTGCCCGCCGCTCTTCGCGGGCTGAAGCGCTTGCGCCTGCGGCGCCGACATCAGCGCCGCCAGGACAGCGGGATCTTGCGCCGCTTTCGGTGTGGCGGCGGATTTGGAATTGTTGTCCGCGGCGGTTTTGGAAACGGTCGCGGCGTCTTGTTTGTCGGCAGGTGTCTTCGCGGCAGACACGGCGCCGCCTTGCACCGGCTGCAGCGGTGCGGCCGTCGCGTCGGACGCAGCCTTGAGATTGCCGGAGGTGACGACCTGAGACAGGGCGTTTTTGGATTCGGTGCCGTTCGCGGGCTTGGAAACGGCCGCGCTTTTTTGCTTGTCGGCGGGAGCCGACGGTGCGTTGCCCGGCACGAGCTGCGCCGGATCGGGAGTGGCATCGGGCGCCGCCGCGAGTGGGGCGTCCCCTGAAGCTTGGGCCGGAGCGGTGTTCGCGTTGCCGCTGCTCGCAGTCTTGGCGTCGGCCGCGTCGTTTTGTTTGCCGGCAGGAACGGATGGCGCATCGCCGGACGCCGGCGGCGGCGGAGCGGCGGCCGCATCGGGCGTGACCTTGATCTCGGTAGTGGCTGCCGTCGCCGCGGCCGTCATGCCGGCGTCGGCCACAGCGTTGGCGGCGGCGGGCTGCGGCGCGGAAAACAGCGGCAAGATCGCTGGACCGCCGGTATTCTCCGGTAGATTGGCGTCGGCTGTCGCAGAGCCGGCCGCGCTCTTCGCTGAAGTCTGCAGCATCGCGATCGGGTTTGCAGGCCGTGCGTTCGTTTGCGGCGCGTCGGCGGCATTATCGTTTTGTGCGGGCGCAGCGTCGTTCGCGGGAGTCGCTTTGGCGGCGGCGCTTTGCGCCAGCTGCTGCAGCAGCGCGGCGAACAGGATGTCGGGACCGGCCGGCGCCTTGGCGCCGGCATCGGCCGGCACGTTGGACGACGTCGCTTTAGACACAGCCGTAACCGTTGCGATGTTCGCCACGTTGCCAATCCGCAAATCTTCTTCGGGTCGTCAAAGCAAGGCCCGGACCAGATGCGGCGGGCCGGCGAATCCTTCGCGGAAATAGAGGTGCAAGCATCGCGGCGACGCATTTGCGCAGGGCACGATCTGCCGCAAGCGGCAAACTCTGCCGCCTCGGATGGCGTTTCCGGCCTGTTTTTCGCCGCCGCCGCCGCCCTGTGTCGTGGCATGAGCCTTGCGATCCCGTTGATCGGCGACAAAGCTTTTCGGGACGCACACCTTGAGTCTCAACGGAATCATGTCGAGCGCGCTGTCGGCGCTGCAGACGAACTCCTCGGCGCTCAGCGTCGTGTCGAACAACGTCGCCAACCTCAACACGGCGGGCTATGCGCGCCGTGTGGTCAACTTTCAGACGCTGTCGGCCGGCGGACAGCTTGCCGGCGTCGATATCGCCGATGTGCAGCGTGTCGTCGACCAATACCTGAACCAGGAGGCGTTGTCGGCCGGGGCGTCCTCGGCGAATTACGACACCCAGAGCTCCATCTTCGACCAGATCAACGCGCTGCTCGGCTCGCCCGGCGACGGGACCGCGCTGACTTCGAAGTTGAGCGACGTGTTCACGGCGCTGGGCCAGGCGGCATTGTCTCCGACCTCGTCGTCGAGTCAGCTCAACGCGCTGAACGCCTTCCAGGCTTTTGCGTCCTCGGTTTCCTCCCTGTCGAGTTCGCTGTCCGATTTGCAGCAGCGCACCGACAGCCAGGTGGCATCGACGGCGAACACCGCCAGCGGCTTGATCAAGCAGATTTACGACTTCAACACGCAGATCACGGCCGCCCATGCGGCCGGCAACACCAGTTCGGCGCTTCTGGACCAGCGCGATACGGCGCTGCAGAGCCTTTCGCAGCTCATGGACGTGCGCACCGCCCAGCAGGCGGATGGTACCGTCACGGTGATGACGCAAGACGGCATCAGCCTGGTCGGCGCCAACA
>JAGWVX010000139.1 GCA_018970685.1 Alphaproteobacteria bacterium
CCGCGCCGGAAAACTTCTCGACAAGATGATGGCGGCGATCAATTTGGATCGCAGCAGCGCTTACATCACAAATGTTATCAATTGGCGGCCTCCGGATAACCGCGACCCCACACCGGAGGAAGCGGCGATGTGTCTGCCTTTTCTCCGGCGCCATATCGAACTGGCGAATCCCGGCATCATCATCCTGCTTGGCGCCGTCGCCGCGCGCCACGTGATGGGCTTTTCCGAAGGCATCATGAAACTGCGCGGCCGCTGGCTGGAGTATCGCGCGGGCGACCGGATGATACCGGTGATGCCGACGCTGCATCCTGCCTATCTTTTGCGCCAGCCCGCGCATAAAAAACTCGCTTGGCGAGACCTACAGGCTGCCGAGCAGAAAATCATTTCGTCGGGGCTGCTTGAGGCGGGCGCCGAGGTCCGCTAACACTCTCCAATCCTAAAGGACTGGGAATGATACGCCGTTTCGCGTTTACCGTGATATTGCTGGCTGCGGCGTGCGTGCAGGCGCGCGCCAATGATGTCAATCCTCAATTTGTTCCGAGTGTCCTGTCGCAAGCCGACGTCGTGCATTATCGCAAAATAATCGCGGACGAGCGCTCTGGAAGATTCGCCAAAGCGCAGGCGTTGTACGAAAAACTCGATGATAAGTCGCTGAAGGGCTATCTGCTGGCCGAGCATATCCTATCGCACCACTCCAGGCGCACGCCTCTGTCCGAGCTCATCACATGGATGCGCAATTACGGCGATCTTCCCATTGCACATCGCGTCTACAAGCTCGCCGTCAGGCGCGCGACGAAGCGCATCCATAGGCGTCATCACAAGATCGTAACGGTGATGACCGCCGCAATTCCTGCGCCGACGTCGGCACATCCGCGCGGCGGCGGTTACGAAGACATGGATCCGCCGGACCCTCCGATCGTTTCCGACGCTGCGCACGCGGTCCTGGAACAGATAACGTCGGACATAAGCGACGACAGCCCCGATCAGGCCTTCGCAACATTGCAGGCGCTGATTGCGGCGAATACCGCGCCGGCGTCCGATATCTCGCGCCTGTCGCAGCGCATCTGCTATTCCTATCTTGCCGAGGGAATGAACGACAAAGCCTTTGCGCTCGGCGATAGCGCGGCAGCCACGGGACGCGCGGACGCGCCGCTGCTGGACTGGTGCGCGGGACTCGCTGCTTTCAGGCTGCAAAATTACGGCAGCGCGGCCAAGCATTTTGAGCTTCTTGCGCAAGTGGCCGCCATGCCAAACTGGACGCGTAGCGCGGCGGCGTTCTGGGCCGCACGTTCCTATCTGCGCGCCGGCGATCCGACACGCGTGCTCACCCTGCTCACCGCAGCCGCGGAAAACGAGCCCACGTTCTACGGACTTTTGGCCGAACGGGTGCTGGGCCAAGATCCGCAAATGGGCTTTGCGGATCCGGTGCTGCTGCCGTCGCAATTCGCGCAGATCGTGCGGACGCCGGCTGCTCATCGCGCCGTCGCACTGTGGCAGATCAACGAGAAAGGTTACGACAATTACGTCAACTCGGAACTGAACCGCGCCTTTGGAGAATCTGCCGACCTGAAACTCGACGCCGCCTTTGCCGGGCTGGCACGCGTATTGGATGTTCCCAATCTCGAGCTGCGGGCTAGCGAAACCAGCGCCGCCCGCGGGCTGCTGTTGACAGGGCTTTTCCCCATACCTCAGTACAAGCCGCTTGGCGGCTACACGATCGATCCGTCGCTGGTGCTCGCTTTTGCTCGGATTGAAACGCGCTTCCAAGCCACAGCCGTCTCTCCTGCGGGCGCCAAGGGCCTTATGCAGCTGATGCCGGCGACAGCAGCCCATATCGGTGGCAGGGGGGCGTATGCCCGCCTTTTCGACCCAGGCTACAATATGAGTCTGGGCCAGCGCTTTATTGCGCAGCTACTCGATCACTATAACGGCAACCTCGTCGAATTGTGCGCCGCCTATAACGCGGGCCCGACAAGGGTGGCGCAATGGATAGCAGCGCGCGACGGCCGCGAAGACGATCCCTTGATGTTCATCGAGAGCATGCGGGCGCCTGAGACGCGCAGTTACGTCAAGCGCCTTCTCACTTATTATTGGATGTATCACCGTCGCACCGACGACGCGGCACCCAGCCTGGACGAAACGGCGCATGGCAAGTGGCCGATCTATCATGCGCCGCAGCAGTCCGCGCCTCCCCCGCCGCCGTTGGGCATAGACGAGGATGACGATAATGGCGCCGACAATACCCCATCATCTTGACGAATCTCGCACCTTTGTGCCGGTCCGCATCGCATTGCTGACGGTTTCCGACACACGCGATGCCTCCAACGATACCTCCGGCGACATATTGGCAGCACGCATTGCGGAAGCCGGCCATGTCCTCGCCGCGCGCGCCATCCTGCGCGACGACCAAGCCCATATCGCCGCACAGCTTCGTGCATGGATCGGCGATCCGCAGATCGACGCCGTGATTTCCACCGGCGGCACCGGCCTAACCGGCCGCGATGTGACGGTGGAAGCGTTTCGCTCGGTGTTCGAAAAGGAAATCGACGGTTTCTCGGTCATCTTTCATCAGATTAGCTACGAGAAGATCGGCACATCGACGCTCCAATCGCGCGCCTGCGCCGGCGTGGCGAAGGGTACCTACCTCTTCGCACTGCCCGGTTCGCCGGGAGCGGTGAAGGACGGCTGGGACGGTATCCTCAAATGGCAACTCGATATCCGCCATAGGCCCTGCAACTTCGTCGAGATCATGCCGAGGTTGACGGAGACGTAAGGCTTGCCGTTGAGGCTGGCTGGCGGTGTCTAACCCAGCCGCGCCAGAACACCCGCCGGAAGCCGCAAGGCATGGAGGATCGTCAGCGCACGCCGGCGCAGCGCGCATGGCGTTGCCTCGGCCTTGTTCACCGCGCGGGCGCGCAACAGCACCAGCCGGCGGGCGCCGATGCGCCGCACCAAGTCGACGTCTTCCGCGGCCGTGTCCCGGTAGCCGCCGAGCTTGTTGTATAGGCGCCTCGGGATCAGCAGTCCCTGGTTGCCGTAAGGCAGTTTGAACAACCAACAGCGCAGCGCGACCATCGCTTCGAGCCGGCGCGAGCGCGCGTCGAAATCGTCCAGTCCGAAACGGAACGCGGCGGCGCGCGGACGTTCCAGGGATACGCGGGCTATAAAGGCTTCGGCCTCGACGTCCCAGCCGGGCTCGAGGGCGGTTTCGGGATGCAGAAAGAGAATCCAGTCGCCGCGCGCCGCCTTTGCTCCGGCCGCGAGTTGCGAAGCCCGGCTTTTTCCGGCTTGCACCACATGCGCGCCTGCGGCGTCGGCGATGAACAGCGTGTCGTCCGTTGAGGCGCCGTCGGCGACGATCACCTCGCGCGCCACCCCGTGCGCGGTCGCGCCGATCAGGCTGTCGAAGCAGCGTGTCAGGGTCGCTTGCGAGTTCTGTGTCGGAATGACGACGCTAATCATGCACTGCAATATGAACGAGACTGCGTCACACGAAAATAAATTTCATATCGCTGGCCGATTCTGCAGTCTTTATTGCCGCAGCGACGTTTTTGAAGCACAGAATCGTACTTGTTTTGTTCTATATTGGGCTCTATATTCCTGCGCGATGACAACGGTCCTACATAGAACGGCCTATCTGCGCCAACTGCGCGGGAGGGGCGCCGTATCAAACGCCGCCGGGCGCTACGAGCGCCATGCCCGAGTCCTGATCGACGACGGTTGGGATGACGGCTGGCGCGAGAGCGATAACGTCCTCCCGCCGCTGCGCACCGAGATCATTGCCGAAGCGGCACGTACGATCATTACCCGCAACCAATCGCCGGACATCTCGTTCGACCGCTCGATCAATCCCTATCGCGGCTGCGAACACGGCTGCACCTATTGTTACGCGCGGCCCACACATGCCTGGATCGGCATGTCGCCCGGCGTGGATTTCGAGTCCCGTTTGTTCGCCAAACCGAACGCGGCCGCGCTTCTGGCCAAGGAGCTTTCGGCACCCGGCTATGTACCGCAGACCATCGCCATGGGAACCAATACCGATCCGTACCAACCCATCGAGAAGAAACTACGCATCACGCGGTCGGTGCTGGAGGTGCTGCGGGATTTCAAACACCCCGTCGGCATCGTCACCAAATCGCCGCTGGTGCTGCGTGACGCCGATATCTTGGGAGAAATGGCGCAGATGGGGCTGGCACGCGTCGCGGTGTCGATCACAACGCTCGACCGCAAGCTGGCGCGAACTATGGAGCCGCGTGCCGGAACCCCGGCACGCCGTATCGAGACGATTAAGGCGTTGAGCATGGCGGGCATTCCAACCCATGTCATGTTCGCGCCCGTTATTCCCGCGCTCAATGACGACGAAATGGAAGGCGTGCTCTCCGCGGCGAAGAATGCCGGCGCGTGTTCCGCCGGTTATGTGCTGCTGCGGCTGCCCTTGGAGATCAAGGATCTGTTCCGCGAATGGCTTGAAGCCAACCGGCCCGATACCGCGCGTCATGTGATGTCCCTGATCCGCCAGATGCGCGGCGGCAAGGATTATGATTCTCAATGGTACGCGCGTATGCGAGGGACCGGACCTTATGCCCAGATGATTTCGCGGCGCTTCCACATGGCGGTTAAGCGGCTGGAGTTGAATAAGGATTTAACTGCGCTGCGGACCAACCTTTTCAAACTGCCGCCCCGCATCGGCGACCAACTCGCGTTATTTTAGGACAATTGCATCCAAAGCAGCGCCTAACTGCATCACAAGAGGCGAAGACGGACTTATGAGGGCTTCGCGATGTTCTTTGGTGTGGATACGGATGTGGTCCTGTTTGCAGTCGCGATTGTTCTGATCGTTGTGCTGGATGCCTATTTCCGGCAGCTGACGCGCACGGCACGATCTAAGATGCTGGCAAAATTGGCGAATATGGAGCAGCGGCCGTCGCCCGAACAGTTGGCCGACATTGTCGGGCGGCCCAAAGCGCAAATCCGATATGGTCTGCTCTTGTTATGCGCCGGTATGGTGCTTGCCACGGTCGTCTTGCAGCGAGATCGCGCTATCGCGGCGCTCGACCGGACAGGAGCCATGGCCCAGACCGTGATGGACAAGGCCGCGGTCGCGAATGTTGTTCATCTCGCCCAGCTCGAGTGTAATCATCTTCTGACTGCCGTGCATCATGTTGTCAGAGTGAATTAGCAGGGGCTTGAGTGTGTCTGCCCGAGGTCGATGGGGCGGGTATCGAGGGACTTGCATCCAAACGGGGCACTGCTTGCATCGTGGGAGTGAGAATATATCTGCGAGGGAAGGGATAAGAGATGATTTACGGCTGGGATACGGACACGGCGCTTTTCTGGGGCGCCATCGTGCTGATTGTCGGGATGAGCGGCTTTTTCCGCTACCGCTCGCGCGTTGCCAAATACAAGATGCTGGAGACCTTGGCGGAAAAGGGACAGAGCCTTTCCCCGGAGTTGCTCGCCAGCGTCGGTAACGGCGGCAGCGATCGCTACAGAAACCCGGTACAGTCAGGTATCTTTCTGATGTGCATCGGCATCGCACTCGCCATTTTCTTCTGGGCGATGGGCGGCGGCGGAAACCCGTTCGTGGGAGAACATGTCACCTGGCTGGCCGTGATCGGTATTTTCCCCTTCATGGTCGGTTTGGCCCGGTTACTCGGCGGCTTGACGGAGAGGCGTCCGCCCGGGTGAGGCGCTATGATCTGTGCGCATGAGCGACAGCGAAGTGTTGGCACGAGAGGCCGCGACAGGAGATACCGCGGCTTTCGGCGTGCTCGTGCGGCGGCATCAGTCGAGACTTCGCGGTTTTCTGTTGCGTATGACGCGCGGCAATTACGCTCTAGCCGACGATCTCGCGCAGGAAACATTCCTGGAAGCGTTCCGCAAGATCAGACAGTTCGGTCAGGGATCTTTCTTCGGTTGGCTCTGCGCCATTGGCTATTCGCGTTATCTGATGGAAGCGCGAAAGCGCAAATTGGAACCGCTGAACGACACCGACGAAATTGCAGCGAATATTCCCGAAGCGGAAACCGCCAGCGCCGCGAAACTCGACCTGGAAAAAGCGATGACACAGCTCGTGCCGGCGCAGCGTGCGGCGTTGACGCTGTGCTTCGCGCTGGGTTTTTCAAACGAAGAAGCAGCGGCAGCGCTGGATATGCCTCTTGGGACGCTGAAATCCCATGTTAACCGTGGGCGCAAGAGACTTGCCGTCTTGTTGGATGCGTGGCGTAATATGGCCGTGTCATGACCGATGAACTCGACATCTTGCTCCTTCGGCCCTTGCCGCCTGTCGCGGACGATGGCTTTTCCGCACACGTCATGGCGCGCGCGAACATGCATCGGCGCCTTCGCTTTGCCGCTCAGGCGGCGTTCGTTATCGCCGGTCTTGTTCTGGCGTTTCTTTTGCTGCCGCTGCAGGCCGTCGGCTTGGAATTGAATTTCATAATCGGGCAAGTCGCGAATTCGGCGGCGGTGAGCATGGCTGTGGCCGCGATCATCCTCACGCTTGTTTTTGAGAGCCAGTTTTCGCGCATCTAGCGCTCGCGCTATAAGATGCGAATGCCAAACTACACGTACGAGTCGCGCGCGCAGTCCCGTTTCGCCGGATTGGTGGCCGGCGTGGACGAAGCCGGTCGTGGGCCGCTGGCAGGTCCCGTGGTGGCTTCAGCCGTGATCTTCGAACGCAACCGCGTTCCCAAAGGACTCGACGATTCGAAAAAGCTTTCCGCCGCCGTACGCGAGAAGCTTTACGGGTTGATTATAGAAAATGCCGTTGCGGTCGGCGTCGGCGAAGCAAGCGTCGACGAGATCGATATACTGAACATTCGCCAAGCGACGCATCTGGCGATGGCGCGGGCCGTGGGTGCTCTTGATCCGGCGCCGGTCTTCGCGCTGGTCGATGGCAACGATGCGCCGGCGCTGCCATGCCCCTGCGAGACCATAATCGGCGGCGACGGACGCTCGGTATCCATTGCAGCGGCGTCGATCATTGCCAAAGTGACGCGTGACCGGCTCATGGCCGCGCTGCACGAAACTCATCCGCTTTACGGATGGGCAAACAACAAGGGCTACGGCACCGAGGAACATCTTTTGGCGCTAAAACGGTTCGGTGCGACGCCGCACCACCGCCGCAGCTTCGCACCTATCCACAACATCTTGTGTGGTGGGAATCCTGTGGACTCAAGTGCAAGTCTTTGATTCATAAGACTCTTGACCTGTGGACTCACACGAATCACTGTCGCCGCCCATTGTGGATGAAACGGGCGGGA
>JAGWVX010000140.1 GCA_018970685.1 Alphaproteobacteria bacterium
GGCCGCGACAACCTGATCGGCTACCGCTTCCGCTGCGCCGACGTATCTCGTCGCTACGCCGCCGGCATTGCTAATCCGGCTGCAGGCGGCGTCGACGATCTCGGCGCTGAAATCTCCAAGATGGATACCGCTGAAGGGCTGCCCCCCAGCGCGTGCAGCTTTGAATGCAACGAGCGGGCTACCGTCGATGATCGTGTTTGTGTCGCGGATTCGACTTTGGCCCGGCCCGCAGAACAGATCGATATAAGTAGCGGAACCGGATGGCCCAGAGAGAAACTTCTTGCGAGTGTAACGATAGATGTCGATATATCGCTTCAGGCGCTCATGCTTTTCAAGTGCCCACTCGCCCACGATCTCTCGCGTCAGGCCGTCCTCTGCAAACTCGTATTTCTCGTCCGCCAAGAAGGCCCCAAGCAAAAAGCTCTACAAACCTAACGCAGGCGTATGCGTCGGAGCCAAATCATCTTTATACAGATGATATTGCGTCTCACGCGCATAAGCTGTATAGCCATGTTGAACAGCTTTTAATTGAATTACGTTCGTCCATACACGAATATCGTTGTCCCTCATGAGGGGCGGAACCGGTCCATCCGTTTTCCAGGCAGTCGGCGTCCAAGGAACTCAGGCGTAACGAGCGCGGATGCGCGGACCGCGAAGGAGACGCGCTCTCCGCATTGCGGATTTCCGCCTGTCCGGCTAGACAGAGCCATCCACAAAACCGCAGGGGAAACGCATATGACCAATCGGCGCCAACTTCTTCAGGCTTCGATTGCTACCGGTGTCACAACGCTGGTGCCGCAGGAGAGTTTGGCGGCCGCGAAGGCCATCGCCGGCACGTCGCCGTGGGATCTGGCGGCGGAGATCGTGGCGCGCATCAAGCCGCCGGTGTTTCCCAAGCGCGATTTTCCGATCACGGCGTTCGGTGCCGTCGGCGGCGGTGCGGCGGATTGCACCAAATCCATCGCGGCCGCCGTCGAGGCTTGCAACAAGGCGGGCGGCGGGCGTGTGGTGGTGCCGCAAGGCGTCTGGCTGACCGGCGCAATCCGCCTCAAGAGCGATGTCGATTTCCATCTCGCCAAGGGCGCCGTCGTCCGCTTCAACACCGATCCGAAGGCTTATCTGCCGCTGGTGCTCACGCGCTGGGAAGGCATCGAGTTGATGAACTATTCGCCGCTGATCTACGCCTTCGAGCAAGAGAATATCGCGGTGACGGGCGAGGGGATGTTCGACGGCCAGGCCGACAACGTGCATTGGTGGCCGTGGAAGGGCCTCAAGCAATGGGGCTGGCGCGAAGGCCGGCCGAACCAGCTTGCCGCGCGCAACAAGCTGTCCGTCATGGGCGAGGCCGACACGCCGGTGTCCCAGCGCATCTTCGGCGAAGGTTCTTATCTGCGCCCCACCTTCTTCGAGCCTTACCGCTGCAGGAACGTGATGATCGACGGCGTCACCATCCGCAACACGCCGTTCTGGGAGGTTCACCCGGTGCTCTGCACCAACGTCACGGTGAGCAATCTGACCGTCGACAGCGCCGGCCCCAACACCGACGGCTGCGACCCGGAATGCTGCAAGGACGTGCTGATCGAGAACTGTTCCTTCAACACCGGCGATGATTGCATCGCCATCAAGTCCGGGCGCAACAATGACGGGCGGCGCGTTAACGTCCCCTCCGAGAACATCGTCATCCGCAACTGCCGCATGAAGAACGGCCATGGCGGCGTAGCGATCGGCAGCGAGATTTCCGGCGACGTGCGCCATGTCTTCGCCGAGAACTGCCATATGGACGGCCCCGCTCTCGGCTCCGCGCTGCGCCTCAAGAACAACGCCATGCGCGGCGGCTTGCTGGAACACTTCTATTTCCGCCGCATCGTCGTCGGCGAGGTGGCGCACGCCGTGCTGACTATCGACTTCAATTACGAAGAGGGCCCCAACGGGCCGTACACCCCCGTGGTGCGCGACGTGCGGGTCGAGACCGTGGTCAGCGGCAAAAGCCGATACGGCATCGACGTGCAGGGCTTAGCCGCCGCGCCGATCTACGGCGTCGCCTTGCGCGACTGCGATTTCGAGCACGTGGCGGACGGCAACATCATCAAAAATGTGCGCGGTCTGTCGCTGCGCAACGTGAAGCTCAACGGCGAAATCGTGAGGGCCTGAACGGTTCCGCGCCTTGCTCCTGGGTCCGCCGAGGGTGTATCAACGGGCCGCGTTTCTTCTTGCGCCACCGGATAATCCGTCGCGTCATCGAGGTGGACCTTGCCGTCAAAGAACCGAATTATCGCCGCCATCGTCGTTGCGGTTGTCGGCAGTCTGCTCGGCCTCGGGCTGACCGCCAGCTTCCTGGTGAATTGGAGCTGGTTCTCCGCGCTCGGCTATGACCGCGTCTTCTGGACCGCCGCCATCGCCAAGGCCGTCCTCTTCGCCGTCGTCTTCCTGCTCTCGGCCGGCGTGATCTGGGTGAACGCTTATGTCGCGCACCGTCAGGCCGGAACGCCGGCGGCGCCCCGCCTGATCAATTCGCCATGGGGCACCATCGAGGGTCTCACCCAATCGCCGGTGCTGGAACGGCTCTACCGTCATTTCCCCTGGCCGCTGCTGATCGCCGTGCTGGTGTTCGTTCCGGCGCTGCTGATCGCGCTGGGCGAAATGGGCAATTGGGAACTCGTGCTGCGCTATCTCTATCAGGTGCCGTACGGCAAGAGCGACCCGCTGTTCGGCCGGGATTTCGGCTTCTATCTTTTTTCGCTGCCCGCCTATATCGAGCTGAAGAGCTGGCTCCTCACCACCTTGGTGTTCGGCGCCTTGTGCGCCGGCGTGCTTTATTGGGTGCACGGCGCCGTCGTGTTCCGCGACCGGCGCCGGCTGATCGCGCCGGCTGTGATCGCGCACGGCTCCGCGCTGCTCGGCGTCTTTTTCACGGTGGAAGCCTGGTCGTTCTGGCTCGACCGCTATCTGCTCATCTATGGCGACAACGGCGTCGTGGTGGGCGCGGGCTATACCGACATCCATGTCGAGCTGCCGATCCTCTGGATCCTGGCCGTGCTGTCGCTCGCCGCCGCGGTCGCCTCCTTCGCGAACCTGCGCCTGCGGACCATCCGCGTGCCCGTCGTCGCCGCCTTGGCGGTTTTCATTTGCGCCATGTTCGTGTCGCCGCTGCTCACCGGCGTCTATCAGCGGCTATACGTCAAGCCGAACGAGCTCAAATTCGAAGCGCCTTACATCGCCCGCAATATCGCGCTGACCCGCGAGGCCTACAAGCTCACGGATATCCTGGTCAAACCGTTTCCCGCCAATCAGACGCTGACCTATCAATCCTTGCAGAACGACAGCCAGACGATCGACAACATCCGGCTTTGGGACTGGCAGCCGCTGCTCGACACCTATGCGCAGCTGCAGGAAATCCGGACCTATTACAAATTCCACGACGTGGATATCGACCGCTACGAACTGGGCGGCAAATACCAGCAGGTCATGCTGTCGGCGCGCGAGCTCGATCCGTCCCTGCTTCCGCCGAATGCGCAGACCTGGGTTAACCAGCACGTTCTGTTCACCCACGGCAACGGCGTGGTGATGTCGCCGGTCAACCAGACGACCGCCGAGGGCCTGCCCAAATTCTATCTGCGCGACATTCCGCCGGTGGCGACCGGCGGGCCGGCGGTGAGCCAGCCGCGGATTTATTACGGCGAAGGCACGGGAAGCTATGTCATCGCCAAGGGCAGCACGCCGGAGTTCGACTATCCCAAGGGCGACAGCAACGTCTACGCCACCTATCGGGGGACGGGCGGCATCCCGATCGGCAGCCTCGCGACGCGCGCGCTGTTCGCCTATTACTTCGGCGACGTCAATCTGCTGCTCAGCGGCTATATCGACAACGACAGCCGCATCATGTTCCGCCGCAACATCCAGCAGCGCGTGCAGGCCGTCGTGCCCTTCCTGCGCCTCGATGCGGACCCCTATCTGGTGATCAGCGGCGGGCGGCTGTTCTGGATCCAGGATGCTTATACGGTGAGCAGCTGGTTTCCCTATTCCAAGCCGGTCGAGGGCGACACCGCCGACTATATGCGCAATTCGGTCAAGGCCGTGATCGACGCCTATAACGGCACCGTCCGTTTCTATGTCAGCGATCCGTCGGACCCCATCATCGACACCTATGCGCGGATCTTCCCCGGCGTGTTCCGGCCGCTGTCGGCCATGCCGCCGGACATCAGGAAGCACATCCGCTATCCCGAGGACTTCTTCCAGGCCCAGGCGCAGGTCTATCGCGCCTATCACATGGACACGCCGGAAGTGTTCTACAATCGCGAAGACCTCTGGCAGTTCCCGCGCCAGCCCACCAGCATCGACGGCGACGGCGACACCAAGATGGCGCCCTATTACATCAACATGCGCCTGCCGGGCGAGACGCAGACCGAATTCGTGCTCATGCTGCCGATGGTGCCGAGCCAGCGCGAGAACATGATCGCCTGGTTCGCGGCGCGCTGCGATCCGCCGAATTACGGCAAGATGATCGTCTACACCTTCCCGAAGGACAAACTGATCTACGGTCCGTTCCAGGTGGAGGCGCTGATCAACCAGAACACCGAGATTTCGCAGCAGATATCGCTGTGGAACCAGATGGGCTCGCGCGTCATCCGCGGCCATCTCATCGTGGTGCCGGTCGGCAATTCTATCCTCTATGTCACGCCGCTGTATCTGCGGGCGCAGACCGGCCAGATGCCGGAACTCAAGCGGGTCATCGCGGTCTATGGCGACCGCGTCGTGATGGAACGCACCTTGGGCGAAGCGCTGGCGGCGCTGTTCAAGGCGCCTGCGGGTGCCGCGCCGCTCGGCGCCGCACCCGTCGCGGCGGCGGCGGCCGGGCCGGCGACGCCGGTGTCCGATACCGCGCGCCAGGCGCTCGATCACTATCGGCACGCCATCGACAATCTGAAGGCCGGCAATTGGAGCGGCTTCGGCGCGGAGCTCGACGCCATGAAGCCTTTGCTGGAGCAGCTTCAGCAGCAATCGCAGGCCAAGCCGGCGGGTGCGGCACGGCCGCATTGAGGACGTGCGCGCCCCGCGGTTCTTGTACTAAGGCTGTTCGGACAGGGCGTAGATGCGCTCGGCCGCCGCCCATTTCTCGCCCGGCGCGTGCCATTTGCGGTAGCGCGCGATCGAGTCCGGATCGTTCTTCAAGTCCAGGGCGAAGCAATGGCGCGGCATCCGAACTCACGTCGTCGGCGGAGACGGCGCATTTGACGCCGCCGCCGCGCGCAGCGCAAGCTGCGGCAGCGCCCGCGCCGTGAAGCAAAGCGAAGCGGCCGGGCTTAACGCGGTGGACGCGGCGCGCTATACCGTGCACCGAAATGCGCAGCGGGCGCGGCACGGGGGCCCGGATTCGGCGGAGCCGTTCATCCGGAGAATCGACATGCAGAAGATTTCCGGTCGTCGCGACCTTCCATCACGCAAGCGGGGCACGATCGCGGGGCTTTTCGCGGTCGCAGCCTGCGCGCTGTTGCTGGCGGGTTGCGCAAGCTCCTCGCTCGACGACGTGGACGGCGCCCAGCCGGCGGGGTCCGCCTTCGATCGGGCCCTGTACAAGGATTACGCGGCGCTGGCGCACGGCTTCGGCGCGAACGGCGGCGGCCGCTACGATGATTTCTGGGCCGACCCTCTGGGCTATCTGGGCCTGTATTTCTGGCAGACGAGCCCCAACGACATGCTCGTGAAGGCCTTCTCCGACAAGGCGCTGCTCGCGGCCCAGGGCCAGGATGTTGCGCCGGAGCAAGCGAGCGATGCGGCGGCGCAGGCCTACCGCGCCCGTCTTGTCCGGGCGGTGGCGTCGGGCAGCGGCCGGTTCCCCGACGAGGCCGCGCGCGCCCAGGCCAATTACGATTGCTGGATGCTCACGGCGATGATTCCGTCGCAATCCGCCGCGTCGTCTCAATGCCGCACGGCCTTCGGCGGCGATATCGCGCAGCTTGAAGCCAAGCTCCGCCCCGCGCTTCCGCCGCCGCCCGTGGCGCAGGCGCCCGCGGCCGGTGCGGACTACACCGTCTATTTCGATTTCGATTCCTGGTCGCTTTCGGCCGAGGATCTGGCGGTGCTCACGAAGGTCATCGAGACGGCGCGCGCGGGCGGGCAGACGCGCATCGCCGTCGTCGGCCACACCGACACCTCGGGGCCGGCCGCGTATAATCGGAAGCTCTCGGTGCGCCGCGCCAATGTGGTGGTCGAAGCGCTGGTGGATATGGGCGCGCGGCGCGAGGCCATTCGCGCCACGGGCGTGGGCGAGACGGACCTCGCGGTGCAGACGCCGGACGGCGTGCGCGAAGCCAAGAACCGCCGCGCGGTGATCGATCTGCTGCCGTAGAGGGACGTATGAGGGCTTGAGGTCGGAGCGCGCCGCTCGCGTGGCCGGAGCGCGATGATTTCAGAGCGGCACTTTTGCCGCCATCGATTTTTCCGGGACGAGAGGGTTGCGTTTGATTGTCGGGAAATCCGACATGCGGACGGCAACGTTCCGCTCTTGAGTGAACTTGCCCTCAACCTTGGGCCACCTGGGCTACAAAATTCTGGCTTCGTCGGGTGGGTGGCCAGCCGTTTTTTCGGCCGAACGCGGGGTTGTTTAGAAATAGCTTCGCAACTTTATTGTCAGGCCGACCGACAGGAAATACAATGCATTAGACGGATTAAGGAGATATCGATGCGCTGGTCCCATATGGTGTTTGCAGCCGCTCTAACCGTACCGCTGGCCGCTTACGCCCAAGGTACGGCCAATACGCCTAGCCCTACCAACCCGCCCGGTACGGCGGTCTCGCAGGACCAAACCTCGGATCTCGATCAAGTTATTTGCAAAAGGCTGCCGCCGCCCACAGGCACGCGCATTGGCGGGCATACCGTCTGTCAAACCAAGAAACAATGGCTCGAACTGGAGCAAAGCTCGCAGGACACGCTCCAGAAGGCCGAGTCCAGCTGCGGCGGCCGGGGCTGTGGCGGTAACTGAGCCCGCGGCGGACGATTTGGCAGCCCGGGCGCTTGGATGTCCGCTTTAAGGTGGCGGAGTCGGCGCGCGCGCCCAGGAGAATCGGGGTCAATGTCGCGTTAGAGCCAGTTGTCTTCCGATTGAATCGACACCGCCTGTCATCCCGGGCGACCCCGGACTTGATCCGGGGGAGACCCGGGACCCACCGGAACAAAGGCGGGATTGGGACTTTTGCCCAACGATCCAAATCCGGACTGCCCTCTCCGTGGGTCCCGGACAGCCTCGCTTCGCTC
>JAGWVX010000141.1 GCA_018970685.1 Alphaproteobacteria bacterium
AGAGGTCGCCATTTGCCAATCGCGCGCACTGACGTCGTTACCGGCACAATAACCGAATACCGCCGCAGCTGCCCGGTCCTTCGGGATGTAGCGCCCGCCCTGCCCGACAACGACGACCAACTCTGCCTCGTAATCCACCTGTTTGGAGACTTTCGGCAGCAAAATAGGGTCGTACGGTCCATGTGCGGCCGTCGGCTGTTTGCAGAACCAAACTTGAGCGGAAGGCATTTCGTGGCCGGTTTCCAAGATGTGATCGGCATAGTTGAGACCGATAGCCAGGATCTTGCCGGGACGTGGAATTGGCGGCAGCAGCCGGACCTCCTTTAACGGCACCTTCGGCCCAGACTTCGCGGTACGGCGAACTTCACCCTCAATTGCGCGCCAGCGGGTGATCAGATCAATCATGCCGGTCACCAAACGCGGTGCGGCCCGTGACAGAGATGTCACCATTTCCTCGTCTACCATCCCGATTTCGGCGTCTCTGCCGCTGGTAAAGGTCACAAGTTTCATGATCGATTGCCTTTCACTCGGATGATGTAATGTCCATATAACAGTGGAAATAGTGCGAAAACCGCCTCCGGCGGGCAACGCGACGGACGGGCGCGCCTTATTCCTGTTCCGTTCCGCTGTCGCGGTGTTTACATTGTAGCAGGCGCTGCGTTAGCCAGACCATGGCGATGTCGGCATCGTATGAAGCCCGGAAACATAGGACGACGAAGTCAATGAACCCGCTGAAAGACCTTGAGAAATTCGGACAAGCGCCCTGGCTTGATTATGTAAGCCGTGGCTTGCTTCGGAGCGGCGGGTTGACGAAGTTGGTGGCGCAAGACGGCATCAAAGGCGTCACGTCCAACCCGTCCATTTTCGAAAAAGCCATCGGCCACTCCGACGAATACGACGAAGAAATCGGCAAATTGCTGCAGCGCGGCTGCGCCGACGTCGGTGCGGTTTTCCGCCAGCTGGCCGTCGCCGATATCCGTGCGGCGGCAGATGTGCTTGCGCCTGTCTATGAATCGACGAAGGCGGCGGACGGCTACGTCAGCATGGAGGTCTCGCCGTATCTGGCGCACGACACTGACGCCACGATCGCTGAGGCACGTGACATATGGAACGAAGTTGCCCGCAACAATTTGATGGTGAAAGTTCCAGGAACCCCGGCGGGCCTGCCAGCCATTCGTCAACTCACATCGGAAGGTTTGAACATCAACGTTACGCTGCTGTTTTCGCAGGCGGTCTATGAGCAAGTGGCGGAGGCGTATATTGCCGGATTGGAGGCGCTGCCGAAGACGCACGATCTCAGCAAGATGGCGAGCGTAGCAAGCTTCTTCGTCAGCCGCATCGATGCGAAAATCGACAGCAAGCTCGAAGAAATGCTGAAAACCGCGCCGGCGGATCAGCGGACGCATTTGGAGGGACTGCGCGGAAAAATCGCGATTGCCAATGCCAAGCTCGCTTATCGCGCCTACGAACAGATTTTCTCCGGACCGCGCTGGGAAGCGCTCGTCAAGCGTGGTGCACGTCCGCAACGCTTGCTCTGGGCCTCGACTGGAACGAAAAATAAAGCTTATTCGGACGTGCTGTACGTCGACGCGCTGATCGGACCCGATACCGTCAATACCATGCCGCCTGAAACCATGGACGCATTCCGCGATCATGGCCACCCGCAAGCTTCGGTGCAGTCCAGCGTTGCCGATGCGGAAAAGGTTCTGGCTGATCTCAAGACCATCGGGATTTCTCTGGACGAGGTCACCGACTGGCTTGTGGCCGACGGCGTCGACAAATTCGCCGACGCCGCAGATGAGTTATATGGCGCTATTGCGGAAAAGATCGACGCGCTTTCCGGAAGCCCGGTGAAGGTCGGTTATGTACTCGGTGATACGGCGACCGTCGACGCAGAGCTGAAAGCCTGGACGAAAAAAGGCAATGTCCGTCGCCTTTGGGCGAAAGACAAAGCGCTGTGGACTGGCAGCGACGAGAACAAATGGCTTGGCTGGCTGGATATCGCTCAGCGCGAAAAAGCAGGCCTTGCGGCACTTAAAGATTTCTCCGGGCGCACCCGTTCAGGCTCATGGAGCGATGTCGCTCTGCTCGGCATGGGCGGATCGAGCTTGGGCGCAGAAGTCGTGCGTGAAACGTTCGGGCAGCAAACAGGCTGGCCGCGTTTTCATATCCTCGATTCCACCGATCCAGACGAGATACACACGCTCGACGAAGCCATCACGCTTGCCACAACACTGTTCATCGTTGCCTCTAAGTCCGGAAGTACACTCGAGCCGAATATCTTCAAGGATTATTACTTCGACCGGGTGGCGAATGCGATCGGTAAAGATCGTGCCGGTGGACACTTCGTTGCCATCACCGATCCCGGCTCGGCGTTAGAAAAGGCCGCTGCGCAAGATGGATTTGCCGACGTGTTCAATGGCGATCCGGCGATCGGCGGACGTTATTCCGTACTGTCCAATTTCGGCCTGGTGCCGGCTGCTGCCATGGGTATCGATCTACAGCGGTTCATAGACGAAGCTTGTCGGATGCAGTCGGTTTGCGGTGCATTGAATCCGCCAAAGACCAATCCTGGCGTGCGGCTCGGCATTACACTTGGGACGTTGGCAACCCAGCAAGGTCGCGACAAGATCACGGTTCTGGCTTCCAAAGGACTGTCGAGTTTCGGCGCCTGGATGGAGCAACTCATCGCCGAATCCACTGGTAAACACGGTAAGGGCTTGATCCCAGTCGACGGCGAGCCGATCGGCAAAGCAGACAGCTACGGCGCTGACCGCGTGTTCGTTGCGCTTCGATTGCGGGGCGAGGAAAGCCATGACGCGCTGCTTTCGGCGTTGACCGCGAAAGGTCATCCAATCATCCGGATCAACGTTGACGAGCACTATCACCTCGCCCGACTATTTTTCCTTTGGGAAATCGCCACAGCAACGGCGGGCGCGATCCTCGGAATCAATCCATTCGACCAGCCAGACGTGGAAGCCGCGAAAATCAAGACCCGCGCTTTGATGGAAGCGGGCGGTTCCAGACCCAACGGAAAGCCGATCGTGTCGGGCGATGGCGTATCTCTTTATGCAGGCGCCGCGAACGCCAAGGCGCTCGCTCGGGCAAACACGCTAGACGCGTGCTTGAAAGCGCATTTTGCCCGCGTGAAAAAGGGTGATTACACAGCTTTTCTGGCGTTTATCGAACGCAATGCCGACAACACCAAGGAGCTAAACGCCATGCGCGCCGCGATTCGTAACGTGACCGGCGCCGCGTCGTGTCTGGGCTTTGGTCCGCGGTTTCTGCATTCAACTGGGCAGGACTACAAAGGCGGCCCTGATACGGGCGTTTTCCTGCAGATCACCTGCGATCATAACCACGACATTGCTGTGCCGGGCCGCGGCTACAGTTTCGGCTCCGTGATCGATGCGCAGGCGGCTGGCGATCTGGCAGTTCTCGCCGAGCGCGGAAGGCGCGTTGTTCGTATTCACCTTGACAACGTCGCAGAGGGATTGCGTACCCTGCGCCGCGCTGTCGAAACAGCGTTGCACTGAAAGGGTGGCATAATGGAGATCGGCATTGTCGGTCTGGGGCGTATGGGTGGCAACATCGCGCGGCGGCTTATGAAGGGCGGGCATAAAGTCGCCGTATTCGACAAAAATCCAGACGCTATGAGGGCGTTGGCGAGCGAAGGCGCCAAGCCTGCGGACTCGCTTCGGAACATGGTCACGACGTTGAAGGCGCCACGCGTGGTTTGGATCATGCTGCCCTCCGGCGCCGTAACAGAGAACGCAATAAACGAACTGTCGTGCTATCTCACCGCGGAAGATACGGTGATCGACGGCGGCAACACTTATTACAAGGACGACGTACGTCGCGCAGGTGAATTGAAATCCAAGCGCATCCATTACGTCGACGTCGGCACGTCGGGCGGCATTTGGGGCCTGGAACGAGGTTACTGCATGATGATCGGAGGGGAAGAGTTTGTGGTCGAGCGCCTCGATCCCATTTTCTCAACACTAGCGCCTGGTGCCGGCACTATTCCAAAAACGAAAGAGCGACACGACCGCGATCCGCGCGTCGAGAACGGTTATATGCATGCCGGGCCGGTGGGCGCCGGTCATTTCGTGAAAATGGTGCATAATGGCATCGAGTACGGCCTGATGCAGGCCTATGCCGAGGGTTTCCACATATTGCGCAGCAGGTCGGCCGATACTTTGCCAGAGGGGCACCGTTATGATGTTGATCTCGCGGATGTGGCGGAGGTCTGGCGGCGCGGCAGCGTGATCACCTCGTGGCTGTTGGATCTGACGTCAATGGCGCTGGCCGAGCACGGAGCTCTAGATAACTTCTCGGGCTATGTCGAGGATTCCGGCGAGGGACGTTGGACTGTCGAGGCGGCTATCGAAGGAGCCGTCCCGGCCAACGTGCTGTCCGCAGCGCTCTATGAACGTTTCCATTCGCGTATAGAACGCAGCTTTGCCGACCGCCTGCTGTCGGCGATGCGAAGCAAATTCGGCGGCCATGTGGAAGGCCGCCCGCCAGTTGGCAATAAGTCGTGATGGCACCGCAGACGCAGGTCTTCGATAACGCGAATCAACTGGCGCAACGCGGCGCGGACTGGATCGCACGTTTCATTGACGCGAAGAGCGGACCGTTTCGTCTTGCTCTAACAGGCGGCTCCACACCCCGCGCGCTCTATCACGAGCTGAGTATGCAGCGCGACGTCGACTGGCCACGGGTGGAATTCTTCTGGATCGACGAACGCTTCGTGCCGCCGGACAGCCCAGACAACAACTACCGCATGGCGCGCGACGCATTCCTTTCCGGGATTCCCGCGATTGAGGAAAACGTCCACCCTATCCCGACGACCGGAGACCCCGACGGGGCCGCGCAGGCGTATGAAGCCACGCTACAGAAGGTCTATGGCGCGGGCGCACTTGATCCATTGCGCCCGCTGTTTGATCTTGTACTTCTGGGGTTGGGCAGCGACGGCCATATATGTTCGCTATTGCCGGGCTCCCCGGTGCTTGAGGAACGGCGGCTCTGGGTCGCCGCCGTTAGGCACGGCAGGCCGGAAACACGAATCACACTCACCTACCCGTCCGTACAGTCGAGTCGCGCGACAGCCTTCATCGTCACCGGCCAGGAAAAGGCACAAGCCGTCCGCGCGGTTCGCGCCGGCGATAGGACGTTGCCGGGTGGACGTCTGCGGCCCGAAGGCGAACTTTATTGGTTGTTGGATCGCGACGCCGCCGCCCTGATATAATGCAAGCGGATTCGGGGGACGGAGCACACGTGAAACATGCCAAACGCATCCTCGCCATCGACATCGGTGGAACCGGCCTCAAAGCGGCCATTATCGATGCCAAAGGAAAACTGCTCAGCGAACATCTGCGTGTATTGACGCCACATCCTTGCCCGCCGGCGCTGATGGTCAAGACATTAAGGGCGCTGGTCAAGCCGCTCAAATCGTTTGATTGCATTTCCATCGGATTTCCAGGTGTCGTGCGTGGAACCCATGTGTTGACCGCGCCGCATCTGGGCACCGATATCTGGACCGGCTACGACCTCGCTGGCCATCTTTCAAGAAAGCTCGGCGGAAAACCGGTGCGTCTCATCAACGACGCCGATATGCAGGGGTTTGCCGTTATCAAAGGCAAAGGGCTGGAGCTCGTCGTTACGCTGGGGACCGGCTTCGGTACGGCGCTGTTCCGCGAAGGTGAATTGATGCCGCATATGGAAATCGCTCACATGCCGGCCCATAACGGCAAAACCTTCGACGATTATCTGGGCGACAAGGTACTCAAGAAAGTCGGCGCCAAGAAATGGAGCAGCCGCGTGTCGAGGATGCTTCCGTTTCTATATACGATGCTGCATTACGATCATCTCTATCTCGGCGGCGGCAACGCTAAAAAGCTGGTCACCGCCCTTCCGCCGAAAACCATTATCGTCTCCAATATTGCAGGCCTCAAAGGCGGCGCAGGTTTGTGGTACAGTTACCGCTAGGACAAGCGGTTATCGCAAATGCGATGACTGCGAGGACGAAATCACTTGCTCCATTCGCAAGGTTCTGCTCGCCGTGCGCGATGTTACCGCAGGTGTTTGGGAGCAGCACACATTGGCACAGGCTCTCATGGCCGGAAAAACCGCAGAAAGGTGCCGCTGTTACGTGAACTGATTTTAGGAAACAATTTCGAAACGGATTTTCGGAGCTGTAGCTGGCACACTGAATGTCGGTGCAATCCATACTTCATCTGCTGCGCGCTACATTGGTTACGGATGAACGGCCTCAACGGCGCCCTAACGATGCCATACGCTTCGTCTTGGATTACCCGACATGCCGCGTCTTGACGCCGTAGGTACCGGTATCAGCGCGAAGTTCGACGCCGTGTCGTTGTGTATCCTGCACTCGCTTTGACATGCGCAAACTACAAAGGAGACTTTCGATGCGAAATTTCCTCGGTTACGCGCTTGCAGCATCGATATTGTTTACGGCGGGTGCCGCGCGGGCAGGCAATATCCATCTACTCAACGTGAGCTATGACCCAACGCGCGAATTGTATAAAGCCATCAACCCGCTTTTTGCCGCGGAATGGAAAGCAAAGACGGGAAACAACCTCACTATAGACATGTCGCATGGTGGTTCCGGAGCGCAGGCACGCGCCGTCATTGACGGGCTTGATGCCGATGTCGTGACGTTAGCACTTGCCTGTGATATCGATGCAATTTCCCGGACGGCGAACCTGCTCCCTGGCGACTGGCAGAAACGCCTTCCGGATAATTCCTCCCCTTATACGTCCACGATCGTATTTTTGGTGCGCAAGGGAAACCCTTGGCACATCAAAGATTGGCCCGACCTGATCAGGCCCGGTGTGCAAGTGATTACGCCAAACCCCAAGACGTCCGGGGGCGCGCGCTGGGCGTTTCTTGCGGCATGGGGCTATGCGCTTCACGCCCCCGGTGGCAACGCCGAGAAAGCAAAGGCATTCGTTGCCGCGCTATATAACCGCGTTCCCGTTCTCGACACCGGTGCGCGTGGATCGACGATCACATTTTCAAAGCGTGGAATCGGCGACGTTCTGCTGTCGTGGGAGAACGAAGCTCGTCTTGTTCAGAAACAAGAAGGCAACAAATACGCCATTGTCTATCCGTCGTCTTCGATCCTTGCCGAGCCGCCGGTTGCGATTATCGACAAAAATACGAGAAGGCACGGCACCCGTGCA
>JAGWVX010000142.1 GCA_018970685.1 Alphaproteobacteria bacterium
AGGACCCCAAACACGCCGAGAAGACGGCCTTCCGTAACGGTTCTTTGCAGGGCGGTTATTTCATCGTTGCGGCCCGCGCCCTGGGACTCGACTGCGGGCCGATGTCGGGGTTCGACAACGAAGGCGTCGATCGCGAATTTTTTGCAGGCACCGCGATCAAGTCGAATTTCCTGTGCAATCTCGGTTACGGCGATCCGGCGCAACTTTACGAACGCGGTCCGCGGCTCTCCTTCGACGAGGCCTGCCGGATTGTTTGAGGACGGCCGGCCGTGAAGATCCTCGCCGTCGATACGGCGCTGGGCGCGTGCTCCGCCGCGCTTCTGGAAGACGACCGCGTTCTTGCACGCCGTTACGAGGCGATGGAACGCGGCCATGCCGAGGCGCTGGCGCCCATGGTCCAGGCGGTGATGGAGGACGCGGGCGTGGGTTTCTCAAACCTCGACCGGCTTGGCGTGACCGTCGGCCCCGGAACGTTTACCGGCCAACGCGTCGGTCTGGCCTTTATGCGCGGTCTTCGGCTGGCGCTCGGCAAACCGCTGTTGGGCGTCACCAGTCTTGCGGCCATGGCCGAACAAGCCCGCGCCGAAGCCGGTCTTTCGGCGGCCGCCGCGATCCACGACGCGCGCCGCGACGAGGTTTACCTCGAAATCGTCGGCGAAAGCGCGCCGCCGGATGCGCGGCTGGAGACTTTCGAAACCGCTCGCGCCCGGCTCGAGGGCGGGGCCATGGACATCGTTCTTGCCGGAACCGCTGCGGGGCGCATGGCGAGCGCCTTGCGCGTCGGCGGCAAGGCGGTGGAGCTGTCGGGGATCGTTGCACCCGACTCCGTCTGGGTCGCCCGTCTCGCTGCGCTGCTTGTGCCGACGGGCGACGTACCCCGTCCGCTTTATCTGCGTGCGCCCGACGCAAAATTGCCTTCGGGCAGATCATGAAACCTGTCCTGTTGATTCACCCTTGCGATACGGAGATTCTCGCCCGCCTGCATGCGGCGTCGTTTGCGGATCTGTGGAGCGCCGAATGGATCGCGCGGCTGATGGCCCAGCCGGGCACCTATGCGTATTTGGCCGGCGGCGAGGCAGGCGGATTTGTCCTCGCACGCGTCGCCGGAGACGAAGCCGAAATACTGACGCTCGCAGTCGTGCCTGCGGCGCGACGACGCGGCGTCGGCACCGTCCTGCTCCAGGCGGCTGCCGAACGGGCCCATTTGATGGGGGCGAAGACAGTATTTCTCGAGGTCGCGCAGGCCAATGAGGCCGCAAAAGCGCTGTATATTCGGCTTGGATTTACCGAGATCGCCCGCCGCCGGGGTTATTATCGCGACCAAAGCGGCAATAAGGGGGATGCGATCATTTTGAATGTGAAACTTCCCCTGAATTAGCTGTAAACTCGGCTCACTCGACTGGAATCACCCTTAACGGAGCAAGGGGAAAACGTGACAAGGATCGAGAAACTTTGCGTCGACAAAGGGCTGCGGATGACCGAGCAGCGCCGGATTATCGCGCGCGTGCTCTCCGATGCGGCCGATCATCCCGATGCGGAAGAACTCTATCGCCGCTCCTCGGCGCTGGATCCGCACATTTCCATCGCCACCGTTTATCGCACGGTGAAACTGTTCGAGGACGCCGGCATTCTCGAGCGACACGACTTCCGCGACGGCCGTTCCCGCTACGAGGAGATTGCCGAGTCTCACCACGACCATCTGATCGACGTGCATTCGGGCAGTGTGATCGAGTTCCGCAACGAGGAAATCGAGCGGCTGCAGCGCCGCGTCGCCGAGGAGCTCGGCTTCGAACTCATCGACCATCGCCTCGAGCTCTACGGCGTGCCGAAGAAGTCGCGCTGATACCGCGTTATGCCAGGGCTGCGCGCGACCGCCATTCTCGCAACTTTTTTGATAATGACGCTCGCCAGCATCCCCTGGCAGGCGTCGGCCGTGCGTTTCAAGCTGCGGCGGCGCAAGACGTTTCCCAATCGGTTTCACAAGCTGCTCTGCAGATTGTTCGGCATCCGCATCGCGGTGATCGGCACGCCGATCCAGGACCGTGGCGTGCTGATGGTGGCGAACCACGCGTCCTACCTCGACATTCTCATCATGTCGGCCACGGCGCGCGTCTCCTTCATCGGACGCCGGGATGTCTCGACTTGGCCGCTGTTTGGCACCCTGACCCGTCTGCAGGAGACGGTCTATGTCGACCGCGAAAAGCGCGCCAGAACCGCCGAGGCGCGCGACATCATCCGCGACCGCCTGCGCGACGGCGACGCGCTGGTGCTGTTTCCCGAAGGGACGTCGACCGACGGCAACCGCGTTCTGGCGTTCAAGAGTGCGCTGATGGGCGCGACGGAAGCGGAGGTGGAAACCGCTGCCGACGGCCGTTCGCAATACGTCCCGGTGCAGCCGGTCTCGATCTCCTATGTCGGGATCCACGGTATGCCGATGGGGCGGGAGGATCGCCCGCTTTATGCCTGGTATGGCGACATGGAATTGCTGCCGCATTTGTGGGAGATGCTGAAGGCAGGTCCCCTGGATGTCGTAGTCGAGTACCACCCGCCCATCACGGTCGACGGCGTGGGGGGTCGCAAGAAGATTTCGGCCTTGGCCGAAACGACGATACGCAACGGGCTGAAGCGCGGCTTGGCGGGCGGCCGGCCGGGCGAGAGTCGCACGGCGTCCGCCGCCGCCACCGTGGAATCCGCGGCCTAATTAGGTTTCTCCGGCCGGATTTCTTGTGTTCTCCAAAGCTATCGCCGATAACCGCCCGTCATGAAAAAGCTGTTCATCAAGACCTATGGCTGCCAGATGAACGTCTACGATTCCGCCCGCATGGCGGATCTATTGGCGCCGCTCGGCTATGGTCGGACCGATGTGCCCGACGATGCCGACATGGTGATCCTCAACACCTGTCACATCCGCGAAAAGGCGGCGGAGAAAATCTATTCCGAACTCGGCCGCCTGAAGAAGTTGAAGGACGCCAAACGGCGCGAGGGCGGCGCGATGACGATCGCCGTCGCCGGCTGCGTGGCGCAGGCCGAAGGCGCCGAAATTCTCGCGCGCCAGAACGCCGTCGATCTGGTCGTCGGGCCTCAATCCTATCACCGCTTGCCGGAGATGATCGCCAAGCTGGCGCGCGGTGCCGGGCACGCCCTGGAGACGGATTTTCCCGCCGACGCCAAGTTCGACGCTTTGCCGGAAAACAACGCCGGCGTCGGGCCGGCAGCCTTTCTGACCGTGCAGGAAGGTTGCGACAAGTTCTGCAGCTTCTGCGTCGTGCCTTATACGAGAGGCGGCGAATTCTCGCGTCCGGTGGCGCATGTCTTGGCCGAGGCAAAGGACCTCGCCGCCAAAGGCGCGCGGGAAATCACCTTGCTGGGGCAGAACGTCAACGCTTATCGGGGGCCGGGCACCGACGGCGAAATTTGGCCGCTCGCCCGTCTCATCGGCGCGCTGGCGCAGACCGAAGGATTGCAGCGGCTGCGTTATACGACGAGCCATCCGCGCGACATGAGCGACGATTTGATCGGCGCACATCGCGACATCGGCGTATTGATGCCGTATCTGCATTTGCCGGTGCAATCCGGTTCCGACGGCATTTTGCAGGCGATGAACCGCCAGCACACCGCCGCCGAATATCTGAGATTGGTCGAACGCGTTCGCGAAGCGCGCCCCGACATTGCGCTGTCGTCCGATTTCATCGTCGGTTTCCCCGGCGAGACCGACGCGGATTTTGAGGCGACCATGTCGCTGGTGCGGGCCGTTGGTTACGCTCAGGCGTTTTCGTTCAAATACAGCGCTCGCCCTGGAACGCCGGCTGCGGCGGCGCGCAAACAAATTCCGGACGATGTGAAAGACGCGCGGCTTCAGGCGCTGCAGGCGCTCTTGAGCGCGCAGCAGGACGCTTTTAATGCCGGTTGTGCGGGGCGTATCCTGTCGGTTCTGTTCGAGAAGCCGGGACGAAAGGAGGGGCAGGCCGTGGGGCGGACACCATATCTTCAGCCCGTTCACGCCGACGGCGCCGCGCCGCTGATCGGGCGGGTCGTCGACGTGCGTATCGAAGCGGCCCTTCCCAACAGCCTCAAAGGCGTCCTGACGCGTACCCTTGAAAAGGTTCTCGTGCATTGAGCGCCGCCAAGAAACGAATGCGCGAGGCGGTGACACTGGAATTTCCCGACAACGCCATCCTTGCGGGTCTGTCGGGGCCGCATCAAAAGCATTTCGTGCGGCTGGAACAAAAGCTCGGCGTGCGCGTTGCGATGCGCGGCAACATCGTCGCCGTGGAAGGCGCGGCGCGCGAACGGGCCGCCAGCGTGTTGCGCGCGCTTTATGCCAGGCTGGAGGCCGGCGAAGCGGTGGGCACGGCCGAACTCGATTCGGAAATTCGTTTTGCGGGCGAAACCGCAGGGCACGACGCGACGGCCGGCCTCGGCTCGTCATCGGTCAAAACATGGGCGGCTCACACCACGCGGGTCCGGTCGCCGGCGCAGGCCGCCTATCTCGATTTGATGCGCACGCATCCTCTGGTCTTCGGCGTCGGGCCGGCGGGAACGGGCAAGACATATCTTGCGGCGGCCTTCGGCGCCCATCTGCTTTACGAGCGGCGCGTCGAACGGCTGATCCTTTCGCGCCCCGCATTGGAGGCGGGAGAGCGGCTAGGCTTTCTGCCCGGCGATTTGAAAGAGAAGGTCGATCCGTATCTGCGCCCGCTTTATGACGCGCTGTTTGAAGTGATGGGCGAATCCTGCGTCAAGCTGATGGAGCAGGGGATCATCGAAGTCGCGCCGCTCGCCTTCATGCGGGGGCGGACCCTCAGCCGCGCCTTCGTCATTCTGGACGAAGCCCAGAACTGCACGGCGGCTCAGATGAAGATGTTTCTGACGCGCTTGGGCGACGAATCGCGCATGGTCGTCGCTGGTGATCCTTCTCAGAGCGATCTGGCGGGCGGGCGCGCCGAAGGTCTCAACCAGGCGCTGTCGATTCTCGGCAATGTCGAGGGGGCAGCGGTGGCCCGCTTCAGCGAAAAGGACGTCGTTCGTCACGCTCTCGTCACGCGCATCGTGGCCGCCTATAATGCGGCCGAGGATGATGCAGGCGTGAATCGCACGCTCAAGCGGGCGATGAAAAAGGACGAAAGCAAGGGTTAGGTTGGGCATTACGCTCCTGATTCGGGATGCAAGATGGCGAAAGACGCGCAGTCTTGGCGCCCGCCTGAAGCGGGCGGCTGCGCTGGCGCTCGAGCAAGGCGCCTCCGATTCCGCGGCATCATTGGTGATCTTGCTGACCGACGACAAGCGATTGCGCGCTTTGAATTCGTCCTTCCGCGGCAAGGATAAGCCGACAAACGTTTTATCCTTTCCCGCCGCGGCGAACCGAGACGGCTATTTGGGAGACATCGCCGTTGCTTACGGTGTGGCGGCGGCGGAAGCCAGGGATGCCGGAAAGAGTCTCGCCGATCATGCGGCCCATCTGGTGGTGCACGGCGTCCTGCATCTGCTCGGCTTCGATCACCGCACCGCGCGCCAGGCGAAGGTCATGGAATCGTTGGAAGTGAAAGTCCTCAAGACTCTCCACATCGCGGATCCCTACGGACGAAAGGTCGCCTGAAGACAATGAGCGACGCCAAGCCCGTCATCCTCGGCTCCGACGACAAGACGCCGTCCTTGCTGAGACGCCTGGCGCTTTTATTGCGCGGCGACCACGCGGCGGCCTCGTTTCGCGAGAGCCTCGAGGAGGTCATCGGCGAAAGCGACCGTCAAAATCCGGCCCTGTCCGCGCCCGAACGGACGATGCTCGCCAATCTTCTGAAATTCGGCGAGCTTCGCGTGAAGGACGTGATGGTGCCGCGCGCCGATATCGTGGCGGTCGAGGAAAAGACGTCGTTGGCGGATCTCGTCATGTTGTTCCGCGAGGCGCAGCATTCGCGCCTGCCCGTCTATCGCGAGACGCTCGACGATCCCACCGGCTTGGTGCATCTCAAGAGCGTCCTGGAGCTGCTCGAATCCGAAGGCGAAGGGCATTTTCAGTTGCGCGAGGCCCCGATCGCCAAGATCAAGCACGACATCCTGTTTGCGCCGCCCTCGATGCCGGTTCTGGATCTACTCCTGAAGATGCAGACCTCGCACACCCATCTGGCATTGGTGATCGACGAATATGGCGGCACCGACGGCCTGGTCTCGATCGAGGATATCATAGAGGAGATTGTCGGCGACATCGCCGACGAACATGACGAGGAAGCACCGCATGCCCGTCCGGTGGCCGGCGGCGGTTTTGTCGCCGACGCCCGCATCGATCTCGAAGATTTCAAGAACGAGACCGGCATAGAGTTTCCGCTCGACGAAACCCAGGCCGACATCGATACGCTCGGCGGGCTGGTCGTCTCGCTGTTGGGGCGGGTGCCCCAGCGCGGCGAGATCGTCGCTCATCCGGCCGGCTACGACTTTGAAGTGCTCGAAGCCGATCCGCGGCGCGTCAAGCGCCTGTGCATTCGCCCGTTTACGCCCGTACAAGACGGCAAATTGGACGCGGGCTGACTAATGAAGCTTTTCTTCGAACGAACGGGACTGTTTGTGCGCGGCCTGGAAGGCTGGCGGCGTTTTTGGTTCGCTGCCGCCGTAGGCGGCATTTCGGCGCTGGGATTTGCGCCGTTCGGATTGTTTCCGTTTCTGCTTCTGGGATTTGCCGTGCTGGTGTTGCTCATCGACGGCGCGCGAACCCATCGGCGTCCCATCCGGTCCGCTGCCGTCGCGGGATTCGCTTTCGGCTTCGGCCAATTTCTCGTCGGTCTGCATTGGATCGGTTATGCTTTCATGGTCAATCCGGCAGCGCATGAGTGGCAGCTTCCATTCGTCGCGATTCTGTTTCCCGGCGGCTTGGCCCTTTTCATCGCGCTGACTGGCGCCGCCGCCGCCGCGTTTTGGCGTCATGGAGCGTCGAGAATTCTTGTCTTCGCCGTTTGTTACGCGCTGGCGGAATGGCTTCGCGGTCACATCCTCACCGGTTTTCCGTGGAACGTCGCGGCCTATGGCTGGGGGGCTTCGCTCGGCGTGCTGCAGAGCGCGGCGTTGTTCGGTTCCTATACGCTGACGCTGCTCACCATCCTGTTCGGCGCCTCCTTGGCGGAGCTTTTCGGATCGCCGCTCGAATGGCGTTTTCCGGCGGTCATGGCCGGTTTGTTTGCGGTCCTCTGGATCGGGGGAGAAGCAAGAC
>JAGWVX010000143.1 GCA_018970685.1 Alphaproteobacteria bacterium
AACTTTGGCCTTCAACAAGTTGGGCGGCATGAACACTTCGTTTTGCTGTTCTTTTGACATGGCATCGTTACCCGTGTTTTCGCGTGCCCTGAATCAATCGTCGAGTGTGGTCATTGCGGCGGCGGAACGGCGTTCTGGCCCTTTGTACTCGGTGGCGGTACGGCGCCGCCGGCAAGGTCCAAAGTAACCGCTTGTGCGTACAAAGGGGCGTGGGTGTTCAATAACGGAGATCAGTCTCGTGAGAACCGCCTTTACCGAGACCGGCTTGGCCAGAAACTCGTTAACACCGGCATCGCGGGCTTGACGCACATGATCGATGTGGGTGTGGCCAGTCAGCATAATGATCGGCACGAACGGATTGGGCGTCTTCGGCGAGGTGCGCGCCATACGCGTGAATTCCACGCCGGTCATGCCCGGCATCTGCCAATCGAGCAGCACGACGTCGGGATTTACTTCGCGCATGACGGCCCAGGCCTTCTCGCCGTCCTCGGCTTCATAGATCAGGTTGGTGCCAAACGCTTGCAGTATCGTGATAACCAGCTTTCGCATGTGCTGGTTGTCGTCGACGACAAGTATTTTTAGTCTGTCGAACCGATAGCCGCTCATAACCCGCCCACAGCGCATCCGTAGCGCCCGCCGCTCGGCAGGTTACTTAATGGCCCTTAATGCCCCGTGAAGCGGTAATTCCTAGTCGATGAACTGTTCTGTAAGGATTCGTTCATCGAGATTGCGTCCGGCGTCAAACAACATGACCATGCCGATGGATCGGTCTTCCGCAACATCGACCGAAACGATGTTGCGCACTTCGAGGCCATCGGCCACGGCGCTAACAGGACGCTTCTCGGTTTCAAGCGCTTCGAAACGCACGCGGGCGTTGTGCGGGAGAAGCGCGCCGCGCCATCGCCTTGGCCTGAAGGCGCTGATGGGCGTGAGCGCCAGCAACGCCGAGTCAATTGGAAGAATAGGACCATGCGCTGACAGGTTGTAAGCGGTGCTGCCGACCGGTGTAGCAACGAGGACGCCGTCGCAAATTAACTCCGAAATGCGGACTTTGCCGTCCACTAGAATGCGCAGCTTTGTAGCTTGTCGTGTTTGGCGCAGCAGCGAAACCTCGTTGAAGGCTAACCCGTCAACAGGTTTGCCGGCTGTCGTCGCCCGCATCCGCAAAGGGTGAACTTTTGCCTGCTCGGCTTTGGCCAGACGGTCCGGCAGGTCGGATTCGTTGTACTCGTTCATCAGGAAACCGATCGTTCCAAGGTTCATGCCGTAGATCGGTTTGCCATGATCGAGAAATGCATGGAGCGTCTGTAGCATGAAGCCGTCGCCACCGAGCGCCACAATAATATCCGCCTTCTCGGGGCCGACGTCTTCATATTGCTGACGCAGGTTCGACAGCGCAGCTTGGCCTTCCGGCACTGGCGTGGCCACGAAGTGCAATTTTGCGGTCAAGCTCATCCCCCAGTCATCGACATGGCACGTGTCACTGCCGGTACGGCATGACGGCGGTCGATCACAAAATCGTGGCCCTTCGGCTTGCGCGCGATCGCTTCGTCGATGGCCTCGCTGAGCATCTCGTCGTCGTTCGAGGCGCGCAAGGGCCCACGCAAATCCGCCGCATCCTCCTGGCCCAGGCACAAAAACAGCGTGCCGGTACAGGTCAGTCGGACACGGTTACAGCCCTCGCAAAAATTGTGGGTCAAGGGCGTAATAAAGCCGAGCAAGCCGCCAGTTTCACCGACGCGAACATAACGCGCGGGGCCTCCGGTATGATGGTCGGTGTCTTCAAGGGTGAACTGCTCCGACAGTCGCGCGCGGACGAGCGACAGCGGTAGGTACTGTTCTACGCGATCACCATCGATGCCTCCCATCGGCATCGTCTCGATCAGCGTCAAGTCCATGCCGCGCCCATGTGCCCAACGCAGCAGGCCGCCGAACTCATCCTCATTAACGCCTTTGAGCGCCACGGTGTTGATCTTCACTTTAAGTCCGGCGTCCAAAGCCGCGTCTATGCCAGCGAGCACGTGCGAAACGTCGCCCCAACGGGTGACTGCACGGAACATATCCGGGTCGCGCGTATCGAGCGAGACGTTGACGCGTTTGACCCCGGCGGCCACCAAGCGTTTGGCGAAGCGGGGAAGCTGGCTGCCATTTGTGGTCAGCGTCAACTCCTTGAGTCCACCGGGGCCGATCCAAGTCCCTAAGCGCTCGATCAAACTCATCACATTGCGGCGAACGAGCGGTTCGCCGCCGGTAATGCGCAGGCGATTCACGCCTTTGCGCATGAATGCCTTACAGATGCGCTCAATCTCCTCCAGGGTCAGGAGGTCTGCCTTGGGCAGGAATTTGGGTTGCTCGGTCATGCAGTAAACACAGCGAAAGTCGCAGCGATCTGTCACCGAGACACGAAGATAGGTGATTTGACGGCCGAAGGGATCAATCATACCCGCAACCTAGCAGGCGGCGCGGTCTGAAACAGCCCTTACCGAGTGTGGATTTCGGCCATTGCGGCCGGTTTGCTGAAGCTGCTGAACACCGCTTCGACTTCCATCACTTCACTCGCGGTCAATGTCGGTTTCATCATCCGTGCCTGGCGGGATAGGTTGAACACGGTTCCGAAAACGCAGCGGTCGATGCCCACCGCGCGGCATGCGAGGGCCACGCCCTTGGGGCCCTTTTCGTAGAGCCACTGCCGAAGTTCGCCCAAAGGAAGGTCGACCAATCGGGCGAATGCCAAGTCGAACAAGTCAATCTGGCTCTGATGCAGCACCCGGAGGAGGAAGCCGGCTTTGAGTTGCCCGGCTACGGCGAGTTTCTCAATGAGCTTGCTGGCGCCTTCTGCCGGTGGGCTCTTTGGTGGGGCAGGCTCGTTTTTCACGACGGTCTCGGCGTGAGCGAATGCCTCATCGAGGCGTCGGGCCTCCACGGCATAATTCTGTACGATGTAGGTCTTGAGGGCATCCGAAACCCAGCCGCACATACGCGTGGCAAGATCGGCAGGCAGGTCGGTGCGACGAGCCAAGGGGTCCTGAAGACCGGACAAGTGCTGTGATTTTTCAACAAGCGATTCATACACTGTCGATGAAATCTTGGCCGTGACGTTGCGGACCAGCGCCACCAAAACGGTTTCGGTCTCACACCTCGACAACGCTTCGGTGATCGGCTCGCTGATATTGGCGCGTGAAGCGACGGCTTCCTGATGGCTGGAGCTGCATTCCGCAACCAACCGGAGCATATCCTCGTCAGACAACAAGGGACTGCGAAGAATAACCGGCCTTGCCACTTCAATTCTGTCGTCGGCCAAAAGCATAATCAAATCATGTGGTGCCGTAGTGTCCTCAGATAGACGCTCCGCCAGTGCAATACGGATCGTCATTTCGACGTCGCTCGTCAGCCGGCGCAGGATGTCATGCATCAGTTCGCGCTCGCGCGCATTCAGGTGTGCGCCTTGGACGCGATAGAGCGAGGCAATCGCCAGATAGATCTCTTCGCGCGTTGTATCCTGTGGATTGGCTGCAAGCTGGGCGAGTCGGCCCATATCGCTCATGTCCCGCGCCGTCAGTCCCACGTCTTTGCCTCGTGCTATGTTCAGCCGTCCCCTACGGCGAACCGAGGACCAGTAGCAAAATGGCGTTAACAGCGTGTTAATCTAGATGCGGCGGTAACCTAAGCGACTCGTGAAATATGACCTCGCAAGCAGCTTTTCTCTTGGCCATCGATCAAGGTGCGACGTCAACCAGCGTGACCTTGCTCGATGCCGGCGGCAGTCCCCTGGTGTCCCATTCCATCGAATTGCACCAGATATATCCCGCGAATGGCTGGGTCGAACCTGCCCCTGACGATATCTGGGAAGCGGTATGGGCGTGCTGCCGCATTGTTACCCGTGGTGTCTCCGCGCGGGACATCACCGGCCTAGGCATCACAAACCAACGCCTCACGCACGATGCTTCTCGATTTGAAGTCGCTGACATTGGACAACAACCTGCTAACCCTGTTCGACATGCCGCGTACTCTGCCACCCGACATCTGTGACTCTGCCGGTGATTTCGGCGTGCCGACGGCGCTGAAAGTCGATGGCGGCATGATGCGCAACGACTGGTTCTGCCAACGCCTTGCCGATCTCACTGGTTTGCCAATCGATCGTCCGAGTGTCATCGAAACGACTGCGTTGGGCGCAGCCTATCTTGCGGGACAGGCCGCGGGCCTGTTTCGCGATACCGACGACATCGCGGCGCGCTGGGCGCTGGACCACCGCTTTGAGCCTTCCCTTGCGGCAGTGCCGCGCGACGGCCTGTATGACGGATGGAAAGCCGCCGTTGCACGAGTACTCGCCGTTTGACAGACAATGACCTGCAGCCCACTGTCTAAAAAACGCCGATAGAGGAGCGTTTCATGGAGGTTAAGACGCACCGGGAGATGCTTGTGCCGCCGACGGATGAAATTGCATCGTTGAAGGATTTAGCAGTATGGCATCTGCTTTGAGGGTCTACTGAGAGCGGGAGAACTGACATGGTCGGCGCTCCTGCGCAAATTGATCATGCTGCATACCGATTACTTACGATTTTTCCTAATTCAGCAAAAGTAAGGTGACAAGCTCATCATGGGGACGCCGATACACGCCAAACCGCCGGTTGCCTCGCGACCGGTGCGGCGCAAGCCGGAAAGTCTTGCAAAGATCAAGCGTGCGGCACGCAAGCTTTTCGTGGAGCGCGGCTATCATGCTACGAGACCTCAGGATATTGCGCGGGAGGCAGGGCTGGGTCACGGGACTTTCTACCTCTACTACGAAGATAAGCGAGCATGCTTTCTAGCGTTCGTAGAGGACGCCCGCGCGGAACTTCATAGCCACATCCGCCATCGCATGGCGTCGAACCGTTCTCTGGAGGACACGATTTCGGCGACGTTGAACGCCATCTATGAGTATTCCGATGCTCATCCTGGCGTGCTGGAAGCCGCGATGACCGACGAGGCGGTGATCGACGCCGAAGGTGCGCAAGCCATGCCGCTGCTCCTGCGGTGGGGGCGCGATTGGGCACAGAACGTCCGGGACACGATGCGTAGCGGCGGCGCCGTCAAGGGATATGACGCTGATATCGTCGGCCAGGCTATTGTCGGCGCAATTCATCAGTGCCGCAGCGAAGGGGACCGGGTGGGGCGTCAGCGTCAGGAGGTAGTCGACAACCTCACGCGCTTTCTCGTGCGGGCGCTCAAACCCTGAGGCTTATTTCGTCCGTCTATAGCTGTGGATACAACAATAAGTATATTGTCATTGGTTTTGCACTCATATAAAACCACTCCATAGTTATGGGGATTGGTGGCGTTCTGGAAGTAACCCCGACTCGACCGGCATAACGATTCTCACCGTTGCGTCGCCGGATCCTGCGAGTCGGTCCTCGAAATTCTGTAAGCAGCTATAGGCACAGGAGGGTCTCTTGGAGCCATGGGCAAGCTTGCGCGCGATTCCCGCGCGCAGCAAAAGGTATATCGCTCCGTTTTCCGGTCCCAACGCACAAAGGCACCGCGGCAACTGTCTGAACCGGCCTGTCAAACAAGATGCCGCGTCAGACGCAGAACTCGATCTATATCTCGCATACCAGTTTCTGCCGATACGGCGAGAGCAAGGGCAAGTGCTGGTCGCAACGAGCGATATGAGCACTACAAACCTAACCCGCATCCGTGCTTCTGTCGGTAACGCGCGCTTTATCTTCGTACCGAAACGGCAGCTTCAACGGAAAATCACGAGCCAGTTCCGGCAGCGCCTGTCGGAAGACGCCACGTTCTCGCTGTGGATGAAGACGCCGGAATTGTCCGCCCGCAGAATCATTACGCGGGGCCAAATCGCGGCCTTTGCCGGAATCGTAATAGGTGTGTTGACCATCTGGTACCTCGCTCCGTCAGTGACTGCACACGCTGTTGTCGCGACAATGTCCGTAGGCTTCGTAGTGAGCGCGGCCGTCAGGGCATTGCTAGCGTCGCTTGGCGGGCGCAAACGCGGTGCCCAAGAAGCCGCATCCTCCGCACCTATCGAGGAACGACATCTGCCGGTCTACACAGTTCTTGTTCCGCTGTATCGCGAGGCCGACGTTCTGCCTCGTTTAGCGCGTGCACTTATGGCGCTCGATTATCCGCGGAATAAGCTTGATCTAAAGTTGGTCGTCGAAGAGGACGATGAAGGTACCTGCGCAGCAGCCGACGATCTGGCGACCTTTGGTTGCTTCGAAGTCATACGCGTCCCACTCGGCTTTCCACGCACGAAGCCGAAGGCATGCAATTACGCCTTGCGCTTCGCACGCGGCGACTATCTGGTTATCTACGACGCAGAGGACCGCCCTGAACCCGATCAGCTACGAAAGGCGGTCAACCAATTCCGTTGCGCGCCACTCGGCACGGCATGCCTTCAAGCACGGCTCGCAATTAGCAATGCGAACGACGGCTGGATCGCACGAATGTTCGCCCTCGATTACGCCGTTTGGTTCAATACACTGCTGCCCGGGTTGGATCGGCTCGCCGTACCGATGCCGCTTGGCGGCACGTCGAACCATTTTCGTACCTCGGTCTTGCGCGCCGTGGGCGGCTGGGACCCATTCAACGTGACGGAAGATGCCGATCTCGGCATCCGCCTAGCGCAACTCGGCTATCGCGTATCGATGCTCGACTCCACAACCCTGGAGGAAGCGCCGACGCGTTTGCCCATATGGTTCAAACAGCGGTCACGATGGTTGAAAGGTTACATGCAAACTTGGCTGGTACACGCGCGGCACCCCGCGCTGTTGGCAAGACGGATGGGGGGCCGGGGCGTCGCCATGTTCCAGATGTTCATTGGCGGAGCGATCTGGTCGGCACTCGTCAATCCGCTACTGTGGCTGATCTTTATTGTCAACACCTTGTTTGTACCGTCGAACGAGGACCCGGACGCGGTGCAGATGTTTGCCTGTATCTCCGGCCTTGGTCTGCTTACCGCAAACACGCTGCTCGCCTGTGCGGCAGCAACCGATCAGCGTCGCGGCCTGGCCATGTTGGTACCGTATAGCTTGGGCTTGGTGCTCTTTTGGATGCTGATTTCCGCGGCCGCCTATCGCGCATTGTGGCAGTTGTTTTTTAGGCCGTTCTACTGGGAGAAAACGCCGCACGGACAAAGTTCGCGAGGCAGAGCTTTAGGAGTTTGAAGATGCGCCTCT
>JAGWVX010000144.1 GCA_018970685.1 Alphaproteobacteria bacterium
CGGGAACAGCGCCGTCCGGAACCGACGCCGACCCTGCCGGAACCCCCAAATAGGAACTCCAGCCGAAGCGATTGTCGCCTGCGTTCCACACATAGCTCCCCATGAAGGATGGCGGCATGACGCTGCTGCCGGTACGGTCGTCCAACATCGGATAGATTAGAATTTGGCAACAGAGCGGAATTTCGCCGCGGTCGCGCGCCGCAATGGCCAGAGCGGCCGCATGTCCGCCGCCGGCGCTTTCCCCGAACACCGCGATCCTGTCGCGATCGACGCCCAATGTGTCGGCATTCGCGTAAATCCAGTGAAGCGCCGCGTAGTTGTCGTCGAGTGCCCCGGGAAAAGGCGTCTCCGGCGCAAGGCGGTAGTCGACGGACACGACGACGCTGTCGAACTCGCCCGCCATACTCTGCGCTCTAAGAGCCTCTCCCCATGCGTTGCCGAGAATGTAACCGCCACCGTGCATATCCAATATCGCAGGCCGTTTGCGCCCGTCCGGCGGAGCGGCCGCGACCAGCACGCGGACATCGGGGTCGCCTTTCTTGCCCGGGATCATCCGTTCGGTCAGCGGCGGGGACGCCGCGAGCGTCGGTTTTTGACCATCGCCGCCAGCTCTGATCTTCGCAAGGCCGTCCGCCGTAATCGAGCCGTTTCCGAACTTCGCAGCCCATGCCGTCACGATCGGCCGCAGCGCAGGATCAAGCAGCGAAACCGGATCGACGGCCGCACCTGCCGCACGCTCCGAAGCCATCGCCGATCTGGCGAAAGCCGGCATCGCCAGCAAAGCAAGGGGCCCTACGCCAAACTGCCGTCTTGATATCTTCATGTCTCTCCCAGCCCTGTATTGCGATTAACGCCTTGCGGCCTGCACCTTTGCAATGCGCTGCCGCTACCCGTTGAGGCACACTGCCCCCAATGCGCTGTAATCCGATTTATGCGCAGTCTCGCGGAAATTACTTTTGTCGTCCACGTTTGCGTAGCGGATTTGTGCGAAGCGGATGCGGAGCCGCCGAAGCTCGACGGGCCGGTTTCAAGGTCGATTCCCGCCGTAGATCGTCGGTCGGCCCAGCGCCGACGAAATGCATCCCCAGTCGCGAATCCGCTTTAAAGCGGCAATTAACTCCACCATAATCGGAAGAGGGTGGGGGGCCAGATGCAGCGGCTAAGTTGGCTCATTGGCTTGATCGGCATCGTCGTCGGCCTTGCCGGCATTTACGTGACGGCGCTGCAGAGTGCCGATGCTCTCAATGCGCTAGCCGACCTATTGCGCGGCGCAGCAGTGCCCTCCCAATACAAGAGTTTGGCGGGCGGTATCCAATTCTTTGGAGTGGGACTGATCATAGCGGTCAGCTACGCTTTTTTCGGCGTCGGATTGACCGCAACGGGTCGGCCCATCCTCGCTGTATTGGGGGCAAAGCGTCCGACGTTGTCGTCCTTTTTCTTTGTTTTATCCCTCTCATCCGTCGCTGCGGCGCTTGCACTTGCCGGCTATACGTCAACCGCCGCTGCGATCGCTATTGCGTTTGGCATTTGGTTTTTCAGTTTGTCGGCGTTTGCCTGCACGATACCTTCGACCAAGCAAGACGACGGCGAGGACGCAGCGTTTCTTCTTGTCGCATTCCTTATTCCGGCACTCGTAGCAGGCGTATACGTTGCATTCAGGTTTCTAGCGGGATTGGTAGCGCACGTCTAACTTGCCATCCCTCCCGGTCGAGCGTTGCGGAGCGACGCGTAGAGCCGGGCCATACGAAGAAGCAATCGCAGACGTCGAAGTGGGTGCAGGGTCTCTCGCGCACCATACGCGCGCGCCAGGGATGAAAAATCTATCGGGAACTACAGCGCCCGCCGCGCCTTGAAGGTGGCGGACAGCGTGCCTTCGTCGAGGTAATCGAGTTCGCCGCCCACCGGCACGCCAGGCGCGTGACTTTGACGCCCGAGGACGTCAGCGACTTTGCGCGCCATGGACGACCGACAAGATAATAACGGCTTCGCGTTTGGCCTCGACCTTGTACACAACGATGTAGGGCAACCCAGAAACCGTCAGCTCCCTCGTTTCAGGAACGCGGCCCGTTCGACCGATCATGGGGAAGGTGCGAATAACCTTCAGGATCGCATCGTGAATGCGCGTTACGACACGTTGCGCGTTCGCGGGATTGTCTTGCGCGATGAAGTCATAGATTTTTCGAGATCGCGGGCCGCCGCATCGCGGACGATCAACTTCACGAGATCAAGCGCCGAATCCGCGCGGAGAATTCTTCTTCGCCGAGTTCAATCGGGTTCTTCTCGGCCATGCGCCGCCTGACTTCCTCGGCTTGCTCGTCGGTCAGCACATAGTGCTGTGTGCGCGAGGCGTAATCGAGGATTGCCTCCGCAAGATGTTCCTGTTCGTCCCGAGGCAGTTTTTTCAGCTCGGCGATCGCCAGTTCGATCTTTGTCATAGCCCGGAATATAGCACGGCGACACCCGCGCCGCTACAGCGCCCGCCGCGCCTTGAAGGCGGCGGACAGCGTGCCTTCGTCGAGGTAATCGAGTTCGCCGCCCACCGGCACGCCGTGCGCCAGCCGCGTGATCTTCGCGCCGGAGGGCGCCAGCGCATCCATCAGGTAATGCGCCGTGGTCTGGCCTTCCACCGTGGCGTTGACCGCGATGACGATCTCGTCGACGCCCTTGGCGCGCTCAAGCAGCGAGGCGACGTTGAGGCGGTCGGGCGTGATGCCGTCGAGCGCCGACAGCGCGCCGCCGAGCACGTGATAGCGGCCGCGGAAAACGCCGGCGCGCTCCAGCGCCCAGAGATCGGCGACGTCCTCCACCACGCACAGCACATGGGCGTCGCGGCGCGCATCGCAGCAGATGGCGCAGGGCGAGGTGGTGTCGAGATTGCCGCAAATCTCGCAAGTCTTGATGGCTTGAGCGGCGTCGCGCAGGGCGGCGGAGAGCGGTTCAAGCAGCACCTCGCGCTTCTTCAACAGGGCGAGCGCGGCGCGGCGCGCCGAGCGCGGACCGAAGCCCGGCAGCTTGGCGAGCAGTTGGATGAGACGCTCGATCTCGGGGCCGATGGTGGACACGCGCTAATCTTCGTCTTTTTCCGGCATGGGGGCGGCGACGTCTTCCGGCGCCACATCGTGCACGGCGACGATCTCCGCACCGGGGAAGCGGTCCATGACGGCGCGCACCAACGGCTCCTGCAGCACGCGTTCGTGGCGCGCCGCCTTGGCTGCTTTCTTCTGTTCGGCGAGGGTGGGCGCGCCGCCTTCGCGCGCCACCGTCACCAGCCAGCGCGCGCCCGTCCAATCCTTCAGCTTCTGGCCGAGATCGGCGGCAAGCGTTTTCGGCGCGCGGTCGCCGGGGCGGAATTCGAGACGGCCCGGCTCGAGACCGATCAGATGCATGTCGTTTTCGATATGCACCTTGAGCACCGGCGCGCCCTTGGCCTGGGCCAGCGCGGCGATATCTTCGAGGGAGCGCAGCGTGGGGGCGGTTGCCGTTTGGCTTGATGCCACCGCTAAATTTCCACCCTCCCCTTGAGGGAGGGTCGAAATCTTCTCGAAAGAAGCGAGCGAAGATTTCGGGGAGGGGTTCGAGGCCCCACTCTTCCCCGAAAAATCCTTCGGATTTTTCGACCCTGCCTCAAGGGGAGGATTGTCCAGCAGGTCGCGCACGAGTTTGTCCGTGGGCGGAAGATCGGCGGCGTAAGCCAGGCGGATCAGCGCCATCTCGCAGGCCGCCACCGGGCGCGCCGCGTCGCGCACCTCGAACAGGCCTTTGAGCAGCAGCGACCAGGCGCGGGTCAGCGACGGCACGCCGAGCTTGCCGGCCATCTCGGCGGAGCGCCTGGCTTCGCCCGAGCCGCCGTCGAAGAAACCTTCGGCGGCGGGCGCCACTTTGAGGCGGGTGAGGAAATGGGCGATCTCGAGCAGATCTTGCATCACCGCCATGGGATCGGCGCCGCGGTCGTAGAGTTCGTTCAGTTGCGCCAGCGCCTCGGCGATCTCGCCGCTCATCACCTTCTCGAACAGGTCGAGCACGCGGCCGCGGTCGGCCAGCCCCAGCATGGCGCGGATGGTGTCCGCCGTGATCGTGCCTTCTTCGCCGTGTGCGATGGCCTGGTCGAGCAGCGACAAGCCATCGCGCACCGAGCCTTCGGCGGCGCGCGCCACCAGCGCCAGCGCGGCGTCTTCGATCTTCACATGCTCCTTCTGCGCGATGTTTTGCAGATGGGCGACGAGTTCGCCCGTCTCGATGCGGCGCAGATCGAAACGCTGACAGCGCGACAAGACCGTCACCGGCACCTTGCGGATTTCGGTGGTGGCGAAGACGAATTTCACATGCGGCGGCGGCTCTTCCAGCGTCTTCAGCAGGCCGTTGAAGGCCTGCTTCGACAGCATGTGCACTTCGTCGATGATGTAGACCTTGTAGCGGGCGGAAGCCGGGGCGTAGCGCACGCCCTCGATGATCTCGCGCACGTCGTCGATGCCGGTGCGCGACGCCGCATCCATTTCCTGGACATCGACATGGCGGCTTTCGGCGATGGCGATGCAGGGATCGCAGACGCCGCAAGGCCGGATGGTGGGCTCGCTGCGCTTGCCGTCGGGGCCGATGCAGTTGAGCGCCCGGGCGACGATGCGCGCGGTGGTGGTCTTGCCCACGCCGCGCACGCCGGTCAGCATGAAGGCATGGGCGATGCGCCCGGTGGCGAAGGCGTTGGAGAGCGTCTTAACCAGCGCCTCCTGGCCGATCAGCCCGCTGAAATCGGAGGGGCGGTACTTGCGCGCCAGCACCTTGTATTCGCCCGCGGCGGACGGCGCCGGCCCGAGGCCCAGGGATGGTTCTGCCGTATCGTCCATGTGTTTCCAGAAGGCGCGAGGTGGGAGCCCGGCGGCAACCCAAACCGGATTCGTTATGGCTGCTTCCTTCCGGACCTGACCAGATTGGCGAGCGGCATGTCCGCCACCGGGCTCCCGAAATGGATATAGAACGGGAAACGGCGGAAGGCGAGTCGCAGTAAGATACTGGATTGTTGGTACATTTCCTTGCCAAGATCGGGTTGTACCGCGTTGCAGGAGCCTCGATGATCGCGTTTTCCGGCAATTCGTTGAACCGCCTGAGCGAAAAGCGCCCCGATACGGCGTGGATCGCGGCGCGGCTTCGCGATCCCGCCTCGCTGATCCTGCCGGTGTGGCGGCTGCAGCCGTTCACAATCGGCGCTGACGCGGCGCTGGAAGCGGGCTTCCTGCGGCCCGGCCTGTGCGAGAGCCTGGCGGCGCGCGATGCGCCTTGCGTGTTCCTGGGATCGGAAGGCGAGCGCGCGATGTTCGCGCTCGACATCTCCGCCGCCGAGGATCCGCACCATACGGGACCGCTGGCGGGGCTCGGCGAATTCCGCGAGCTGCGCGGCGCGGCGGCGCTGCTGCCGGCGAAGGATCTGGCGATCCTGGGGCAAGCCAAGGCGATGATCGACTGGCACCAGCGCCACGGCTTCTGCGCGCGCTGCGGCGCGCCGACGGCGCCGGGCGACGCCGGCTACAAGCGCGTCTGCGCCGCCTGCGGTACCGAACATTTTCCGCGCACCGATCCGGCGGTGATCATGCTGGCGACCGAGGGCGACGCCTGCCTGCTGGGGCGCAACAAGAACTGGCCGCCGGATTTCTATTCGGCGCTGGCGGGATTTCTCGAACCCGGCGAAAGCATCGAGGAAGCGGTGCGCCGCGAACTGTTCGAAGAGGCCGGCGTGCGCGCGGGCAAGATCGCCTATTACGCCTCGCAGCCCTGGCCGTTTCCCTCGCAGCTGATGATCGGCTGCTTCGCCGAATGCGACAGCCGCGCATTGACGCTCGATCCCAACGAGATCGCCGACGCACAATGGTTCACCCGCGAGCAGGCGCGCGCGCTGCTGGCGGGCGAGATTCCCGGACGGCGCGGACCGTTCGCCGTCGCCATCGCGCATCATCTGATCCGGGCGTGGGCGGAGGGGTTGTAAGCGTTTGGCGGAATTCCCCGCCGCAAAAGAGTTTGATTGGCGCGATTCCGCCGGAAGGCGAATTTCCGTTTTCGGCCTGAGACTTGCCGTAGCCGGGTCGGCGGGAGTGCGCCAGAAAAGGCCATTCCATTTTCACCCGTGCGACCACGTGCGTACTCGGAGCTCCTTGATCGTACGTAACCGATGGGTTACAGTAACCTATAGGTTACGGAGCTGCGGGACATGACCCATCAACCCGATTCCGACGATGAGATCATTGCCGAAGAATGCCGCCGTTCCCGGATGTGGACGCGATGGTCAGTCGCAGGACTGGCGTTCTGGATAGGCTTCGCGTTGCTGCTCGTCGCTGCCTTCAGGTTCGGAGCTTTTCAGCAACTCGGTATAGCCCTGAATGTGCCCGCGGCGCTCGTCCAATGGTTCCCGATGCTGCTGCTCGCGTTCGCTTGGGGAGCGTTTGCTGTCTACCGCATGCGTTTCCGCCCAGCGAAGGAGAGTCTGCGCCCGAGCGTGCAACGCAAGCTGGTGGATTATTACCTGTCGCGACAACGACAAATCCTGATCGTGTTTGTTGTGATGGTTTTGATCATCAGCGTAAATCAATCTCACAGCATCCATGGTAATGGAATCAACGCGTGGTTTGGGCCGGTGACGTTCGTGTTCATCATCATGCTATCGGTTCTTCAGGTGGTGTTGGGACCCGCATTTCTGAACAAGCGATATAGGGTAGCGTTGAACGATGAATTGACGCGCTCTTTGCGACGTCGGGCCGCGCAGGTTGGCTATATGCTCGCCGTGGCCGTCATCGGCATGAACTATCTCGTCAGCTTGGCTGCACCTCAATGGTTGGCGAGATTGATCCCAATATCTATGGCTTCGCTCTTCGTGGTGCCCGCACTTTATCTGGTGTGGAGCGAATGGCGCGCGAGCCGATATGATTGAGCGGCGTCTTGGCAATCGGCTAAAGGAAATTCGCACTGAGCGCGGGCTGACCCAGACTGACCTTGCAGCATTGGTTGGTGTGTCGCGGAAGACCATCAATACAGTTGAAAACTGTGTTTTTGTTCCCTCAACTCTGCTCGCGCTCGCCCTCGCCAAAACATTGAACACAACTGTCGAGCGCCTTTTCTTTGTGGTCGCGGACGAGAACTGAAATTTACGCCGGACGCGAATGTCGCAAAGCGGCGCCTTTGCGACA
>JAGWVX010000145.1 GCA_018970685.1 Alphaproteobacteria bacterium
CGTCGACGCCGAGGGTTTCATAGCGCCACTGGTCGCTGTGGGCGTACCAGTAGGAGGTCGCATTCATCTGGCGCGGCGGTCGGCCCCAATCGAGGGCGAAAGCCAGCGGCAGCCATCCGGTCTGCGGCCTGAGCTTCTCCTGGCCCACGTAATGCGCCCAGCCACCACCCTCCTGCCCCACACAGGCGCACATCACCAGCATGACGATGATGCCGCGGTAGGTCATGTCCATGTGGTACCAATGGTTGATCCCGGCTCCTAGGATCACCATCGATTTGCCCTTGGTCTTCTCGGCGTTGCCGGCGAAGGCGCGCGCCGTGGCGATCACCTGGCTTCGCGGGACGCCGGTGATCGCTTCCTGCCAAGCCGGCGTGTAAGGCACGTCGTCATCGAAGCTCTTGGCGACGTTGGCGCCGCCGAGACCGCGATCCACACCGTAATTGGCACACATCAGATCGAACACTGTGGCGGCGTAGGCTTCGCCGTCCGCCAGGTTCACCCGGCGGACCGGAACATTGCGCAGCAACACTTCGTCATGCGCGGTGCCAGTGAAATAGTCGTGATGGCGACTGCCGAAATACGGGAAGGCGACCGGCAGCACGGCATCGCGCTGCTCGATGGTGGAAAGCGCGAGCGGCGCCTCCTCTTCCAGATTCCATTTCCCCTGTTCGCCCCAGCGGAAACCAACCGATCCGTTCGGCACCACCACCCCATCGTTTTCGTCGAAAGCGACGGTCTTCCATTCGGGATTGTTCGACTCGCCGAGGTTGCCGGCGAAGTCGCTGGCGCGCAGCAGACGCTCAGGCGCGTAGCGGCCGTCGCGCTCCACCAGCTTCACCAGGAACGGCATGTCGCTGTAGCGGCGGCAATAGTCGGTGAAGTACGGCGTCTGCTTGTCGATGTGGAATTCCTTGAGGATCACGTGACCGAAGGCCATGGCCAGCGCCGAATCCGTGCCCTGCTTGGGATGCAGCCAGAGATCGCCGAACTTTGCCGCCTCGCTGTAGTCCGGCGAGATCACCACCGACTTGGCGCCGCGATAGCGTGCCTCGGTGTAGAAATGGGCGTCGGGCGTGCGCGTCTGCGGTACGTTCGAACCCCACAGCAAAAGAAAGCCGGCGTTGTACCAGTCGGCGCTTTCGGGAACGTCGGTCTGCTCACCCCAGGTCTGCGGCGATGACGGCGGCAAGTCGCAGTACCAGTCATAGAAGCTGAGACAGACACCGCCGAGCAGCGAGAGATAGCGGGTGCCCGCCGCGTAAGAGACCATCGACATCGCCGGGATGGGCGAGAAGCCGGCGACGCGGTCGGGGCCGTATTTCTTGATGGTATAAGCGTTGGCGGCGGCGATGATCTCGTTGGCCTCGTCCCAGTCCAGCCGTACGAAACCGCCTAAGCCGCGTCGCGAGGTGTAGGACTTGCGCTTCTCGGGGTTCTCGACGATGGAGGTCCACGCCGCGACGGGCGATTTCGTCTTGCGCGCCTCGCGCCACAAGCGGACCAGCGGCGCCCGCACCATCGGATACTTCAGACGGTTGGCGCTGTAGAGGTACCAGGAATAGCTGGCGCCGCGGGCGCAGCCGCGTGGTTCATGATTGGGCAGTCCCGGACGGGTGCGCGGATAATCGGTCTGCTGGGTTTCCCAGGTGACGATGCCGCCCTTGACGTAGATCTTCCAAGAGCACGAGCCGGTGCAGTTCACCCCGTGCGTCGAGCGCACGATCTTGTCGTGCGACCAGCGCTGCCGGTAGGCGTTCTCCCAGGAACGATCCTCGGCGGTAGTAACGCCGTAACCGTTGGAGAATGTGCCGTCGTACTTCTTGAAGAAAGTCAGGCGATCAAGGAAGTGACTCATCGGCACCTCTGGAAGAGAAAGCGGTATGCGCGGTACGTCTATTTACGCCGAGCGTCGAGGACGCCGAAATAGATAGAAATACCGATGGCCATCACCGCCAAAACCACATAGGCGAAGAAACCGCCCGCATAGCCCTGGCCGCCCAGTGCATCGACCACGGCGCCAAGGAACGGCGGCAGGATAAAACCGCCGGTGGCGCCGAGACCGCCGACCAGACCGGCCGCGCCGCCCACCGCATTGGGAACATACTTGGGCACCATCTTGAACACGGCCGCATTACCGATGCCCATACCGACCGCAATCAACAGCTCGCCGCCCAGCGCCGGATAGAAGGCGTGCACAAAGGTGAGAATCAGGGCGCCGCCCAGAACGCCAAAGAAAGCAATGACCGCCGTGCGCTCGCCGCCGATGCGCTCAGCCAGCATGCCGCCGAAGACGCGGACGATGGCTGCCAGCAGCGAGAAGCCGAGGCCACCCAGGATGCCGGCCGTCTTGATGTCCAGATGGAACGCGTTCGCCCAATAGACCGGAAACCACACCGTGAGCGCGAGGAAGCCGCCGAAGGAGACGAAATAGAGCGCCACCAAGCCCCAGGTGCGGGTGTCTTCCGCCGCCGTGATGATTGCCTGCCACACCGCCTTCTTGGGGAAGAGCTCCTGGCCCTTCTCTCGCGCGATCCTGGCACTGGCTTCCTCGTCGAAGCCCTGCCGGCGGAGCTGAAAGACGTAGGCATCGCGCGTGAACAACGCATAGATCGCGGTACCCGCCAACAGGAAGCCGAACCAGGCGAAATAGGATCCGCCCAATCCCCAGGCGCCAATGGCATAGGGCAGAATGAGCGTGAACAAGCCCGGCGCCAAGTTGCCGAGACCGCCATAGGTGCCGAGCGCCGTACCCTGTCTCTTCTGCAGGAACCAGTAGGACACCTGCGGAATGCCGACTGAGAAAGAGGCGACACCGCAACCGCTCAAGAATCCGAAAATCAGCACGATGGGATACGCCGACGCGCTCAAGCTCTTCGCGGTGAAGAGAACAAACACCAGCCCCCACATGCCGACCAGCGAAAGGGCCAAGAGCGACAACATCGGCAGCCGCCCGCCGGCACGATCAACCCAGGCGCCGAACGGGATGCGCAACAGCGAACCGGTCAATTGAGGCGCTGCGACCAAAAGGCCAAGTGCCAATCCACTCAGATGCATCTGTGATTGGAAGAACTTCGCCGCGGGCCCGTAGAGCGCAACGGCCGCAAAGCCGATGAAGAAGCCCCACGTGCCCATGACCAATCCGCCCATCGGGCTTCCGGAGAGGCGATAGGTCGGTGTGCCGGTCATCTCCTCGGCGGTATCCATGTGCATTCCTCCCTGGTCGAGCGCCGACCTATCCGGTGAAGCGGGGAAACAGAATGTTGTTCTCGGTGTGGATGTGTTCCATCACGTCGTCGACGAACTTTCGCCCGCCGGCGTAGAGCGCACGCCAAGTGGTGCAGGCGCCTTCGGGCGGTTCAAAGTTGTTGGTAAGCGATTCGAGGCGACGCAGGTTGGTGCCGTGGTCGTCGTGCTCGACGAGCATCACGGAGATCGGGGCCCCGATCATTGGACCACCGCCTCTCCGCATCATTGGAAAGAGTATCATCTCTTCCTTCTGCATGTGCGAATCCAGTTCCTGAGCCACGCGCGCCAGGAGATCGGCCAGTCCGTGCGGAACCTCGGGTTTGTCCTTGTGCACCGCCTCCACGCGCCGTGCCAGCCGGATCAGTTCCGGCAGCTCGCGCCGGTGTGCGGCGTGGAAGCGCGACTCGATGTGGTCGATAAGTTCATCCGTTGCCAGAGGCGGCTCGGCCGGACTGGAAGCCGCGGCAATAGCGGTCAATTCCGCCTCGATCTCCGCAAGCGACAATCCCTTCGCGGTGGCGGCCTCGGCGAGCGCAATCTCGCCGCCGCAGCAGAAATCGAGCTTGTGGCGCCGGAACGCGGCCGTGGCGCCGGGAAGCGATCTGGCGATGTCGCCCAACGTGCGTCCTGCGAAAGAAGGGTTGCGATCCATCGAAACGCGCGTGTCCATGATGGCCTCCTGCGACGAACTGGTATTTCGAATACCACTTAACAATAATCCTCATTGTGGTATCGTCAATACCACTTTGAAGGTGAACCGATGCGACTCCTTGCCTCAACCGACTTTGCGCTGCGCACGTTGATGCTGCTGGCGGGCGAGCCCTCGGGTCGGCCGTTCAGCGTCGATAAACTCTCACGCTTGCTGGGCAATCTCTCGCGCAACCACCTGCACAAGATCGTGCAGAATCTGGCCGCAATGGGGCTCGTGCGTACCATCCGGGGCAGTGGAGGTGGCGTGGTTCTCGCAGTTGCGCCAGAGTCGATCAAGATTGGAACGCTGATCCGCGAACTTGAGGGGGACCAGCCGGTGGTGGAGTGCTTCCGAACCGACGGTGGAAATTGCACCTTGAATGCGGGATGCCGCTTGCGTGGCTATATCAGAGACGCTCGGAATGGCTTCTACCGTGATCTCGATCAACGGACCATCGCCGATTGCTTGCCGCGCCACCTTACGGGAAAAGTGATGCGTCGGCGCCGAGCGCACACGGCACGGAAAGTTGCGGAATGATCAGCTACGTCGAATCGATGCGTTTTCTTGTCGGGTTGGCCAAACCGCTGACGACCGAGACGGTGATGTTTGACCAGGCCGACGGTCGTGTTCTCGCCGCGCCCGTCCTCGCCGACCGCAACGCACCCGCCCTGTGTTCGTCAGCGATGGACGGCTACGCCGCACGGGACCAAGACCTGCGCATACTGCCGGCTTCGCTGCAAATAGCCGGCAAGTCCTTTGCCGGCGGCAGGACGCCGCAAGCCATCGCACCCGGTACCTGCATGCGGGTGTTCACAGGTGCAGTTGTGCCGATGGGAACTGACCGCGTGGTCATCCAGGAAGACGTTGTTGCCGAAGACGGACGAGCGCACTTCTATGTGCGGCCGGGATGCAACCGGCATATCCGCGCCGCCGGATCCGATTTCGCCGAAGGGCACGTGCTCGTTCCGGCAGGGGTACCGCTCAATCCCCAGCGGCTGGTCCCCGTCGCAGCCGCTGACAGAGCGAGCATCGATGTCATTCCAGGATTTCTATCAAAGTCGCTACGGGACACAAAACGGCAGCAAATGATGGCGAGTGTCTCATGGCGCCGGATACAGGCAATAGTACAGCCAGCGTAATGGCGATGGGCGGAGAGCATGTGCTCGGGGATATGTTTCACTATTTGGCGCGGAGTCGAGCGCTTTCGGGAGGAGTTGAGCACATGATCAAGATGAAGCAGCCAAACGGGGGCGGGCACGGTCCGAAATCGCGTGGTATGCAAGGCATCAGACGGCAAGCGTCACGAACCATTGCTGCTGTTATCGTCCTCGCGTTCTCCGCGCATGCTGCAAATGCAGAGGAGTCGCTGGCGAATTGGCTTGGCAACGCCAAACTGTTGGCCGACGCTCGCTTGCGCTATGAGGGCGTAGATGACGCGAGCAAGACCGTTCGTGCTAATGCTTTGACGGCGCGAGCTCGCATCGGAGTCCAGACGGCGTCGTGGAATGGACTTGCCGCTCTCATCGAGGTTGATGGAGTCTGGAACATCAACAACGATTTCAACAGTACACGTAACGGCAGAACGAACTATCCAGTCGTTGCCGACCCGCAGATGCTTGCGTTGAACCGCCTGCAGCTTTCCTATGCGTCGCCATTCCACACAACCCTTGTCTTTGGGCGGCAGCGCATCTTGCTTGCCAATCAGCGCTTCATCGGGAATGTGGGCTGGCGCCAGCACGAGCAGACTTATGACGCCGTTACACTGGCCAATACCTCTCTTCCGGGGTTGACCGCCACCTTTTCCTATGTCGTGCGGGTCAACCGCGTGTTCGGCACGAGCGCACCAGTGCCAGCGGCGGGCCCGGCGGCCGCGCTCCGTTGCGATTGCCATCTCTTCGACCTCAATTATGCGGGTATTCCCGGTCTGAAGCTGGGCGCATTCGCCTACTTTCTCGATCTATCGCAACGCAGCGGCCCGCCCACCGCGCGGCTTGCCACTAGTAAGCTCTCGACTACGACAGTCGGCGCGCGTGCGAGCTTTAGCTTCGCGCTATCGCAGGACCTTTCGGCGACATTCTCAGGTGTTGCGGCGCATCAGAGCAATTACAGGAACAACCCTCTTTCGATCGACCTCCGCTATTGGCAAGGTGAAACCGGCTTTACCTATGCCGGTCTCACGGGCGACCTGGGCTATGAGGTGATGCAAGGAAACGGCACAATTGGATTTTCGACACCGCTCGCAACACTTCACGCCTTCGACGGTTGGGCCGATCTGTTTCTCACGACGCCGGCGAACGGAGTGGACGATTTTTACGTCAAAGGAGCCTATGCGATCCCCCTGGCCGCACATGTCCTTCATATCGACAGAGTGACCGCCACTCTTGTGCACCATGATTTCTCGACAGACATCGCACGCGCAGGCATCGGAACCGAATGGGACGGTTCGTTAGAGTTCGGCTATGACCACTTTGAACTGCTGCTAAAATATGCTGACTACCGTGGCAGCGGTGTCGGACGTGGCGGCTTTGCCGACAAATCGATTAACTGGGTACAGATGGCTTACAAGTACTGAGACCGTGAATCGGTATGAGCCTCTGGGTATCACCGACGGTGTCAGCGCCGAGTTGTGGCTGATTGACAATGCCGTTCGCCAAGCGTCACTGTCGGTTCAGCTTGCATGGCGTCTCAACGGGATTCTACTGCTTGAGCACACCTAGAGCGGCGGCGCGAAGGCGCCCAAGCTGCATACGAGGGTTCGCCGTTACGCTCTCGCTAGCGCCCCCTTCGCCCGCTCCAAGGCTTAATTTGGAACGAACAGCATTTTTTTACAGCGGATTTAGAGATTTGGTTCGGATTTCGGGTCACCTACCTCGCGAACAGCGCATCAATGACAGGGCATTCTGGAACGTGTTTGCCGCTGCAACGCGCCGCGATATCAGTCAAAGCCCGTTCGAGGCGCTTGAGATCTGCGATCTTCCGACGGATGTCGGCGACATGGTCGAATGTGAGGGCCCTCACTTCCTTGCATGTATAGGCTCGGCCGTCGACCAGCCGCAGCAATTCGCGAAGTTCATCGAGGCTGAATGTCAATTCGCATCCAATCGCGACCCCGGCTTCGCTCCCAAAAGTGACCCCTTGATGCGAGTTTTTGGACAGGCCACGGGAGGACCCGCGCGCGCAGCGAAGCCCCTTTGGGCGTAGCGCAGCGGAGCGCGCGGTGGGACCCGT
>JAGWVX010000146.1 GCA_018970685.1 Alphaproteobacteria bacterium
TTGAAACCATTCTCGGCCACAGCGCGGATTTTCCCGCGAGTCTCAAAACCGGGTCCTGGAGCAATCAGACGCCCGTTTACAGCGAGCAACCGGCGCCCTGCAGCGTCGCCTGCCCGGCTGGAAACGATGTGGTTGGTTTCATCCAGGCTCTGAAAAGCGGGGGCCCGCACCAAGCAGCGGCAATCCTGCTGCGCACCCAACCGTTGCCGTCGATCTGCGGGCGCGTTTGCCCCGCACCGTGCATGCAGGCATGCAACCGCGAGGCGTTCGACGGCGCGGTGAATGTCCGCAGTCTGGAGCGCTGGATTGGCGACCACGCCGCGCCGCAGCTGGCGCCGCAAATAGCCGCACAGCCTCTGCGTGTCGCCGTGATTGGCGGCGGTCCGGCGGGATTGAGTGCCGCTTATCAGCTCGCCCTGCGCGGGCACACGGTCACGATATATGAAGCCGGCCCGGCGTTGGGCGGCGTTCTACGCAACGGCATTCCCGACTTCCGGCTGCCGCATGAAGCGCTGCAGCGCGACATCGAACGCATTTTAAAGCTCGGAGTCGCAGTGCGGTGCAATTCTCGCTTGGGCAAGGACGATCTCTTACATTTGCGCCAGGAGTTCGACGCACTGATCGTCTGCACGGGTTTCGGACTCGCCTTCGACCTAGCCGTGACAGGCGACAACCCGAACGGTGTCGAGCAAGGCTTGACCTTTCTCGACCGCGCCAAACGCAGCCGCGTCCCGCTGCAGGGGAATGTCGTGGTAATCGGCGGCGGCAATACCGCCATCGACTGCGCGCGCAGTGCGCTGCGCTGCGGCGCTTCGACGGTGAAAATCGTCTATCGCCGGAGTCGAGAAGACATGCCGGCCATTGCCGAAGAGATCGACGACGCCGAACGCGAAGGCGTGCAGCTGATACCGTATCGCCAGCCAGTCGCGTTCATCGGCAAAGAGGTCGTATCCGGCGTTGTGGTTGCGGAGGTCGAAGCCGGACCGCCCGACGGCAGCGGCCGCCGGCGGCCGTTGGTCACCGAGCGCACATCCAACCTGCCTTGCGACAAGGTTTTGCTGGCCCTCGGCCAGAAGAGCGAACTCGACTTGCTGCCCGACGACTGGACGATGCGAGAAGGCCGCGGCTGGCAAGGCGGCCAGCCGCTTCCGGTTTGGTTTGCCGGCGATTGCGCGACGGGCGACGGCACGGTCACCCATGCCATAGGCAACGGACGGCGAGCCGCATTGGCCTTGCTAGCGAGCCGCGGCATTGCGCCGGCTGAAACGCAGCACGATAGCCTCAAGCCGGTGGCGCCCGGACAAATCCGCTTTTCTCATTTCGACGTGGCGCCTCCGCACAAGGACGAGCAATTCGCGCCCGCCGCGTTCAACGGCAACTTCGACGAAGTCAATCTCGGCCTAGCAGGACCGGAAGAAGCAGAGCGCTGCTTTTCCTGCGGCCACTGCACGCAGTGCGACACATGCCTGATCTATTGCCCGGACGGCGTGATTATCCGTATCGAAGGCGGTTATCGCATCGACGGCGATTACTGCAAGGGCTGTGGCATGTGCGTGGCTGAATGCCCGCGCAGCGCAATGACGATGCAGGAAAAGCATCAGCAAGAGGTGAGCGCATGACAGTCCAGCTGCTCAGCGCCAATCACGGTGCTGCGCTGGCGGCAACGCTGGCCGCACGCGCCAACCGCAAGGGACGCGGTTTTTGCAGCGGTGTTTATCCGATCACACCCTCGACCGAATGCATGGAATATCTGTGCGTGCAGCAAATCGAGAAAGGCCGAGTCATCAGGGTGGAGAGCGAACATAGCGCGATGGGTGTTTGCATCGGCGCCGCAGCGGCAGGGGCACGGACGTTTACCGCGACGTCCTCCAACGGCCTGGCCTATATGGTGGAGAACTGTATCGCCGCGGCATGTTTGCGCCTGCCTGTGGTGTTAGCCGTGGCCAACCGGACCTTGGGTCCGCCTTGGAACATCTGGGCAGATCACGGCGATGCCTTGACGCTGCGCGACCACGGTTTGATCCAGTTCTACTGTGCGGACAATCAGGAACTCTTCGACACCGTGCTCTGCGCCTTCCGGCTGGCGGAGGACCGGCGCGTGATGATGCCGGCGATGGTCTGCATGGAGGGTTTCATCCTCTCGCATACCGTGGCGCAGACCCAGATTCCCGAGCAGGGACAGGTGGACGACTTTCTGCCGTTGACCGACATCCCCCATCGCCTCGGCAACACGCCACACACGCTGGGGCAAATCGAAATACCGCATCAGACCGAAGAACATCGCTGGCAGCACCACAACGCCATGCTGGAAGTGCCGCGGATTTACGCCGAAATTCAGAATGAGTTCGAGGCGATCTTCGGCCGGCGCCCGGCCGACGCCATCCACGCATACCGTGCGGATGACGCCGAGACGCTGATCGTATCGATGGGCACGATCGGCGCCACCGCCGAACGCGTGGTCGATATGCTACGCGCCAAAGGGCGCCGCGTGGGCTCGTTGCGCGTGCGCCTGTTTCGCCCTTTGCCGGCCGAAGCAATCCGCGCCTGCTATGCCGGCAAACAGCAGATCGCCGTGATCGACCGCAATATCAGCCTGGGTCTCGGCGGTGTCTTATGGGCGGAAACCCGGTGCCTCGCGGACCCCGGCGCCGTGGTGCAGAACTATCTGGCTGGGCTGGGCGGAGGAGACGTACGACCCGAGCACATCGTCGCCATGCTGTCCGATCTGCAGCCTCGTGAGATTGCCGGCCCGCCGGTGATGATGGAGGCCTTGTGATGAGGGAACCGGCACTCGGCGGCATGGCGCAGACTGCCTTGGATCGCGCCGATCCCCTATTCCGCAAGGGCAACACCAACTGCGGCGGCTGCGGTATGTCCAACCTGATGCAGATGTTGCGGCACGCCGTGGCAGAGCGGCCTGTGCAGATGATCATCCCAGCCTCTTGCGCGGCGGTCGCCGGCGGCACTTTTCCGCAAAGCACTTTCGGCGTCCCGACGCTGATGACCACCTTTGCATCGGCGCCCGCCGCCGCGAGCGGGGCCGCCAGCGTAGCGGCGCTTAACGGGGAAGACCTGCGCATCATCGTCCTCGGCGGAGACGGCGGCACGTTCGACATCGGCTTTGCTAGCTTGTCGGCGGCGGCGGAACGCAACGACGATATCCTCTATATCTGTTACGACAACGAGATCTACGGCAATACTGGCGGACAGCGGTCCTCGGCCACGCCTGCCGGCGCCGTAACGACCAACACGCCAGACGGCAAAGCGGAACAAAAAAAAGACATTCTCGCGGTGATGGCCGCACACCGCGTGCCATATGCCGCCTCGATATCGCTCGCCCATGCAGACGACACGCTTCGCAAGCTCCATCTGGCGCTCGATCTCAATGGCTTCCGCTTTCTGCACGTGCTGTCGCCTTGTCCCACGGGGTGGAAGTCGGAGCCGGCGCTGGGTATGGAACTGGTGCGGCTGGCGGTGCGGTCCGGCCTGTTTCCGGTGTACGAAATTTTCGACGGCAAGCGCCATGTGGTGAATATCGAGCCGGATTTCTCGGACGAAGCATTGGATATGTACTTGTCCTTGCAGCGCCGCTTTCAGAAATCCGGGCTCCGCGCCGCCGATCTGCGGCCGGCCATCGACCGCTACTGGCAGAATTTGCGCGCGCTCTCGGGTAGGATCGTTCCCGCCCGGCGCAACGCCTGATCCGATCAACAATCCGGGGACAGCCCATGCGGAAATATATCGGTGAACGGATCAAGGCATTGCGCGAGGCGCAGGACATGACGCTCGCGCAGGTGTGCAAGTTGACCGGCATCGAGGCGGAGCGGCTGCGCGCCTATGAGGAGGGCGCCGCCGTTCCGTCCATCGGCGCGGTGATACAGCTGTCGCGCGTGCTCGGCTCGAAGATGGAAGGGCTGCTGCACGGCGGCGGCGCGGTCTCCGAACATTTGACGATCTGCCGCTCGGCCGATTCGCTCGGGGGCGACCAGAGCGACACCGAGCAGAGCTATGCTTATCGGTCGCTCACCCGGCCGGGCACCGCGGGGCACGTCATGGAGCCGTTTCTGTTGAGCTTCGATCCGAAGGTGGCCCAAGGGGTGCCGATCACCCACGACGGGCAGGAGTTCGTGTACATCGTCGATGGCGTCGTGGAACTGTTCTATGACGGCCGCAGCTATAGGCTGGAACAAGGCGACAGCGCCTATCTCGATTCCTCGCTGCCCCACACCTTTCACGGGTTGGGCGACAACATTGCGCGGATGCTCGCAGTGGTGAGTTCCTGACCAAGGCCGGGCATTCATGGAGGCGATAGCGATGCCGAAACCCATCGCCGTCCTTGCGATGGGCGACATCGCCTAAGTGATCGACGATGACGTCGAGAGGCGTTTGGTTAACGGCAATGCTTCTGATCTCACGCTCCGCCGCGCTGTTCGTCATGCACAATCGGCCGTCATCGAAAAAGCGGGTACCATCCCCTGCCGTACCTTTATGAGCACTTCGGGCTCGCACATCAGGGCAGGCTGAAACGCGACCCATCATGGGCGAAGGTGTGAGACTTGTCCGAGAGCCGGATGCGGGAAATCTGCATATCCGGTTCGATGAGCAGGGTGTGGAAACTCATAGCCGGCTCGCAAGGCACCGCCAAACGAAAGGGGCGGCGAACAGATAAGCTCAGCCTAAAACCACCGGGCCGCACCTCGACTCTTGGACAGTTTCCAGACATTGGCCCGGCGGCAAACTTGCGCCAGAATGCGACGCTCGCCAGAGCACGCTGTTCTCGTCGCGACAGGAAATCCTAGATTTTGTAGGAGATTATCTAATTGCAGCCCAGAAGGCGTCATTTTCGCTGCACACAATGCGGAGCATGCTGCAATCGCTCACCCGAAGTTGGATTGTCAGAGGCCGCCATGCTCTCCGATCAATTTATTCTTAGGCTCATGTTCCGACTATATCGGTTTCCGAAGAACGCAAGCGACCGAGCGAGTTTAGGGCTAAATTATGCGAGCAAAAACGCGTTCTTAGAACAGAAGCGGCACGTCGAACATTTTGCAGCCCACAAGAATTCGATAAAAATAAAGTCGAGCGGTAAAGTCGTGGATTGTGATCAATATCTCGTAATATCTGCCATGCCGCTCGATATACCGCTAGGGAATTGTGCGGCACTGCGTGATGGAAGGTGCGGCATATACGAGAGTCGCCCGCTGTCGTGCCGAACGGTCCCTGCTCACTATTCCCGTGCCGAGGCGCTGGCGGAACGCGATTTTGACGAGTTCACCCAAAGATCGGGCTATCGATGCGATACAGACCTAAGTTCCGAGATCATTCTAGACGACGGTCGGATCGTAAAACCCGACATTGTTGACGCGCGTGCGCGCGCCGTTGATTTGGCGATCTCTGACCATGCTTGGAACTCCGCAATTTTGGAACGCATGACATCAAATGCCGAAGAGCAGACATCTCTTCCAAGCCTGAAACAGATTCAAGACAATGCCCAACGTGGCGCGATGACGACCTCAATGAGGGTTGCCTGGCAGATAGCCAGGGACTCAGACCTGCTTGATACAACCACCTATCGCAAAGCGCTTCATGACCAACTCCGGCTGATTGAAAAAGAAATTGTGATCGCGCGAGCTTCGCGAGATGATCTTGATACTCTTGCCAAGATGCGGGTGGAGTATAAGCACTGCATACAACACGAGGAGCTCACGCGGAAGAACTCGTCGTCATTGGGCGCTTGGGCAGCAAGCATGCGCAGATACTGGTCGGTCGGTGAGAAATAACTGTACAACAAGGGAATACCGTAATCGGCGATGAGCCGCGTTACCGACGTGATCTGATCGATATTCTTCGCGTTGATCCCACCGCACTCTTACATTGGAGTTCCTAGGTGTAAATCACCTTCTAAGCCATGTGCGTTCCTTCCATCTATTTCGCCCTACCCAGACCGAGCGTCGCATAACAGGGAAGGTTCGCGAATATTCATTCCTGGCGTGCGCCGTGACAAGGCGACGCTTTCCAGCGGGTGGGAGGCCTGCCCGTTGAATCGTTCCTGCCGGAAGCAGTCTTCAAATCCGTGAAGAGCTCAGTCGCAACAACTTTCTGCGTCAAGGTTCCGTGACGGCCTATGTCGCACTGTATTCGGGAAAGCGCCCGCGGATTTTTGTGACCTTTCCGGCAGACAACAGCGGTATCGGCGTTTGGTTTTCGCAACTCCACACAATGGTCCGCTGGGTTTTGATCGGCGAACCGAAACTTGCGATACGTCACGATGGAAAAGGCCGTCCTTTATATGGCGTGGTCGCCGCCGCCGCGATCGACGCGCCCTTTGTCTAGTTCCGACCCTTGGTCCTGGACCTACGCAAATGACGGACGCCATACTGTTCCTTTCGGCGCCCGTCAGTCCGATGCTACAGAATCCGGCGCAGTCCTGTTGTGGAGTACGGTCTATTTGACGATTCCAGATGCAACACGGCCGTCTCACCGAGTCCGTGAGCCAGACGGACGGTATTCCCTGAAAGATTCCACAGAAATAATCGGTTCGTGCATCATTAAAGTTCAGGAGCCAATCGATGCTTATTCCGATCTCCATGCGTAAAGGCCGGACAAAAGCCGCTGGCTCGCCTAGGTCCCGCAAATGGGACATTGGCAGGCAATATCTCGCGGCCGGCCTCGCTCTGGCGATTCTCGGCGGACAAATTGCGCTGGCAGCGAAAACTTATCCGAAGCCGCCGCAATTATTGTTCGGCGACCTCTACGCGGCTGTCGAGGATGCGCAAATATTTCCGGACGGCAAGGAATTCGCCGATGCCGTGCCCAAGGAGTCGCCGACGAACATCCTTGCCGCCTATCGCATCAGTCATCCCGAGACACAGGCCGCGCTCCGGCGCTTCGTGCTTGAGAATTTTATGCTGCCGCAATCCGCAGCGGAAAAATCTGTTCCCGCGGGCTTGCCTCTCGCGCAGCATATCGATGCGTTGTGGGATGTGCTGACGCGTCAGCCTGCATCGCCGCCGCCTTATTCGTCGCTCCTGCCTCTGCCCTATCCTTATGTCGTCCCAGGCGGCCGCTTCCGCGAGATGTATTATTGGGATTCCTATTTCACCATGCTCGGGCTGGTGCAGAGCGGGCGCAGCGACCTTGTCACCGACATGGTCCGCGACTTTGC
>JAGWVX010000147.1 GCA_018970685.1 Alphaproteobacteria bacterium
GTCGGATCATTCTTTGCCTCGGTTTATCGACAGTCGTCATGCTCGCAGCCGGAGCGCTCGCGGTGGTGGGTTATGTCTGGTTTGTGACGCGCGACCTGCCGAGCGTAGAAGCGCTGCAGAACTATACGCCGCCTGTCACAACTCGAGTGTATGCTGGTGACGGCACGGTCATTGGCGAATATGCACGCGAACGGCGCATATTCGTGCCGATTGCCTTTGTTCCTAAATTGGTCGTAGAAGCGTTCACCTCGGCAGAAGACCGCAACTTCTTCAATCATCCCGGTATTGACCCAAGCGGCATGTTGCGCGCGGCGATCAAGGATATCGGCCGCGTCGTCGAGGGCAGACGTCCCGAGGGTGCGTCCACCATCACTCAGCAGGTTGCACGCAACTTCTTGCTAAATTCCGACGTCAAGGTCTCGCGTAAAATTCGCGAAGTAATCCTCGCCCTGCGCATCGATGCGACCTACTCAAAGGAGAAGGTCCTCGAACTCTATTTGAACGAGATCAATCTCGGTCAGAACTCCTACGGTGTTGCGGCGGCGGCTCTGAATTATTTCGGAAAATCGCTCGATGAACTCGACATCTCGGAGGTCGCGTTCCTGGCGTCGCTGCCCAAGGCACCGAGCCATTACGATCCGCGATACCATTACAAGGCGGCCGTCGACCGGCGAAACTGGGTCATCGGCCAGATGGAAGAGAACGGTTACATCACCGACGAACAGGCGAAGGCTGCTATTGCCGAACCTTTGGACGCGGAAACACGCCCACTAGGAAGCCAGACGGAAGACGCGAATTACTTCGTGGAAGAGGTCCGCCGGCAGCTTTACGCCAAGTATGGCGAAAAAGCACTCTATGACGGCGGCTTGCAGGTGCGCTCATCTCTCGATACGCGACTGCAGAATTATGCCGTGAATGCGCTGCGTACGGGTCTCGTACGGTACGACCGCCGTCACGGGTGGCGCGGTGCGACCAGTCACATCAATGTCACTAGCGATTGGAAGGAAACACTCGCAAGCATTGGAAACCATTCCGGTATCGACAGCTGGCGGATTGCCGTCGTGCTTGGGTACCAGCCAGACAAGGGCGTAGATATAGGCCTCGCCAACGGTGATCGTGCGCGTATTCCGTTCAGCGAACTTCTCTGGGCGCGCCCGGAATTGAAGGACGCACTCGTCGGCGCACAGCCAACCAAGCCGCAGAATGTCTTGAACATCGGCGACGTCATCTACGTCGAGCCAGTCGACAAAAAGGGCAACTACGGTTTGCGTCAAGTGCCGGAAGTCAATGGCGGCATCGTCGCCATGGACCCTCACACTGGCCGCGTCCTGGCGCTGTCGGGAGGCTTCTCATACGCGTCCAGCCAATACGATCGCGCAGTACAGGCATTGCGCCAGCCTGGTTCGGCCTTCAAACCGTTCGTCTATGCGGCTGCGCTCGACAACGGCTTCACGCCGGTGAGCAAGGTATTGGACGCGCCGTTTGTTATGGAGCAGGGCCCCGGCCTTCCGCTGTGGCGTCCGGAGAACTTCGAGAAGAAATTCATCGGTCTGGCGACGCTACGCCGCGGTATCGAGCTCTCCAAGAACTTGATGACCGTGCGCCTGGCACAGGCGGTTGGCATGGACAAGATTGTGCCTTACGCGGTGCGATTCGGTGTCTATGACCATCTCGAGCCTCTGCTCGCCAACGCGCTGGGCGCAACGGGGACAACACTGCTCAGGATGACCACCGGTTATTCGGAATTCGTCAATGGCGGCAAGAAGATTACGCCGTCGCTGATTGATCGGATTCAGAATCGCAATGGCATAACGATCTGGCGTCATGATCAACGTTCCTGTGCTGGCTGTAATGACCCCACATGGAACGGCCAGTCCGAACCATTGCTCGCCGATGTCCGCGGACAGATCATCGACCCGCGCACGGCCTATCAGATCGTCTCCATGCTGCAAGGTGTCGTGGAACGCGGTACCGGCCGCATAGTGGCGTCAGTCGGCAAGCCCTTGGCAGGTAAGACCGGCACGTCTAACGACTCTAGAGATACATGGTTTGTGGGCTTTTCTCCCGATCTAGCCTGCGGCGTGTATGTAGGTTACGACGATCCCCGCACGCTAGGGAAGCTTGAACAGGGGGCGACCGTCGCGGCACCGATCTTTCGGGACTTCATGAAGGGCGCGCTGACAAATGTCCCGCCGACACCGTTTCGTGTACCGCCGGGCATCGAGTTCGTGTCGGTAAATCGCCTCACCGGCGATCCCGCACCGCAAGGATCCCCGGATACCATCGAGGAAGCATTCAAGTCCGGCACAGCCCCTGGCGATCCTGGAGCACCGCCGCAATTGGTAATCGGTGGCGACACGCCCGCCGGCGTCAATCCTGTATCGCCGAATGGCGTCGGCGAAGGTACCGGCGGACTATATTGAAGCGACGTTGGCAATTTCATAAATGACAAGCGTGGTCGGCGTGAGCCATGCTGGCGAGAGCGGATATTGGGTCGGGGTCGACCGGATCCGCCGATGGACATCTGCTGAATGGCTGCTCAGATCGAAAACGACCGACTGATAGGGCTGCGTGTGCGTACGGCGTCGCTGATCCGCCGTTCCAGGTTTGCGCTTGCCGCCATCCAACGTGATTTACGCGCTAGCGAAGTGGGACAGATTCTGCTCTGTGCACTGCTCGGGGTCGTGGTGGGCGCCGCCGTCGACATTTTACGTGAGGGCGTCGTTTTTCTTCATCGCCAGGGCTTTGCGCTGCCCATGCGGGAGTATCTGAGCACGGGTATTGGAGTTTCACGCGTTAGAATAATGATGGTGCCGGTCTTAGGCGGACTCTTGCTCGCGCTGTTTCGCCACGTCACGCGGCGCTTTCGGAAAGCAGATATCGTTGATCCGATCGAAGCTAATGCCTTGTACGGCGGACGCATGTCGTTCAGGGACTCGGTTCGGCTCACCATCACGACGCTGATATCAAACGGCGCTGGTGCATCGCTCGGCATGGAGGCTGGCTATAGCCAGTTCGGCGCGGCCATCTATTCCTTCATCGGTCAGTATTTCAGGCTTCGTCGCTCCGACTTGCGCGTCTTCACGACCGCTGGCGCGGCGGCAGCCATCGCGGCAGCCTTCAATGCACCCCTCGCAGGTGCATTTTACGGATTTGAGCTGATCCTAGGCAGCTATTTGCCGCGGGCCCTTGCGCCAGTCGCGGTTGCGGCGGTTTGCGCCGCGCTGATGCAACGGGCCATGACGCACATGCATGCTTTGTTTGAGGTGTCGAGCGGGTTGATCATGGAACCCCGGAGCTATTTCTTGTTCGGATTGATGGGCGTGGTGGCGGCTGGTATCGCGATCACCACTATGCGCGCAGTAACTTGGACGGAACAAACACTGCGCGCAACCGGCGTGCCCGACTGGCTACGCCCGGCTGTCGGCGGCTTTCTGCTCGCCTGCATTGCGCTGTGTTTTCCCCAAGTTCTCGGCAGTGGACATGGCGCCATTCAGTTTCATTTCGACCAAAACTGGCCGTGGTTCCTGCTACTGACGCTGCTCGCCGCCAAACTTGTCGCCTCGGCTGTATCGATCGGTAGCGGATTCCGCGGCGGTTTGTTCAGTTCATCGCTTTTCCTAGGCGCTTTGTTCGGCGGCGCTTTTGTGGAAATCGCGGCGATGATCGTTCCCAGCATCGCCGCACAGCGCTCGGCGTTCATGTTGGCGGGAATGGGGTCAGTTGCGGCCGCAATTATCGGCGCGCCGCTCACCATGGTATTTCTTACCCTCGAATCGACCGGGGACTTTCCCGTCACGCTTGGCGTTTTGGTCGCCGTCACCATTGCCTCGACGATTGTCCGCCTTACGTTCGGCTATTCGTTCGCGACATGGCGCTTTCAGCTAAAAGGGCTCGGTATCCGGGGGGCGCACGACGTGGGCTGGATTTCCGACCTCACAGTCGGACGCCTGATGCGGTCGGATCCAAAGACCGCGACAAACGACGTGACGCTGCGGGCACTGCGGGAAAGGTATCCGCCGGGCAGCGCCAAACGGCTTTTCGTCGTCGACCGGGCGGGCTTTTATGTGGGTAGTGTCGACGCCATCGATCTGCACAATCCCATGTATGATGACGCACTACCGGGGCTTGTGGCCAGCGATCTGGCAGGGCACACCGATCTCTTTTTGGTGCCCGGCGAAAACGTCCGCACCGCATTATTGCGCTTTGAGGACACCCAGAGCGAAGCATTGCCGGTGTTGGCCTCACGCAGCGATCGCAGGCTTATCGGGTACATGACGGAAGCCTATTCGTTGAAGCGCTATACTCAGGAACTCGAGCAATTGCGCAGTATCGAGACCGGCGGTAGCGACCTTTTCCCGCTCGGCAAAACCTCGCACATGTAAGCGGGTTTGCACATCTTGAAGCGAATCTCTATATCCGCGTGCCCAAAAGAAGATGGCTGCCATGCGCCCAGATACCGAACGTGATATCGACAAAATCCAGCAGGCTGTGGCCCTGCTGAGGAGGCATCTTTGACTGGGATAAGTCCCTTCGGCAGCTGGACGAATTGAACGCCAAGGCAGAGGACGCGTCCATCTGGAACAATCCCCAGGAAGCCCAGAAATTGATGCGTGAACGCCAGCGGCTGGACGAGGCCTTGTCCGCGGTTCGCAAGCTGGAAGCGGAGCTCGCCGACGCCCAAGGCTTGATCGAACTCGCCGAAACCGAGAACGATGCGGTCATAGTGGCCGACGCGGAAACATCGATCAAGGCGCTGCTCAGGCGCGCCGAGGAAATGCGCCTAGAATCCATGTTGTCGGGCGAAGCCGATGGCAACGACAGCTATCTCGAAATCCATGCCGGCGCGGGGGGCACTGAAAGCCAGGATTGGGCTGAAATGTTGATGCGCATGTATGCGCGCTGGGCGGAGCGTAAGGGCTACAAGCTCGAATACCTGGAAGAAAGCGAAGGCGAAGGCGCAGGCATCAAGTCGGCGACTGTCCTGGTCAAAGGTCCGAACGCCTATGGTTGGTTGAAGACAGAGGCTGGTGTGCACCGGCTGGTACGCATCTCGCCGTTTGATTCCAATGCCCGACGGCATACCAGCTTTTCGTCGGTCACCGTCTATCCGGTGATCGACCAAACGATCGAGATCGACATTCCCGAAAAAGATGTCCGCGTCGATGTCTACCGCGCCAGCGGCGCTGGTGGCCAGCACGTCAACAAGACCGAAAGCGCCGTGCGCATCACGCATCTACCGACTGGTATCGCCGTGTCGTGCCAGACCGAGCGCTCGCAGCACCAGAACCGCGCCAACTGCTGGGACATGCTGCGCTCGCGTCTTTATGAGATCGAACTGGAAAAGAAGCGCGCGGAAACCGGGGCATTCGTCGGCGAAAAAAGCGATATCGGCTGGGGCCATCAGATACGCTCCTACGTGCTTCAACCCTACCAGCTGGTAAAAGACCTGCGCACAGGCGTCGAAAGCCGCGCGCCGGACGATGTGCTGAACGGCGATCTTGATCCCTTCATGGCGGCGGCTCTAGCTCAAACCGTCGGCGGCAAGCCGAAAGAGAAAATCGAAGATCTGGACTAACGAGCAAAGGAAAACCCCGCCTCGATAACTCGCGGCGGGGTTTCGAACGTCGAGAACAGGGCCTTCCGCCTAATTAGCCTTTAACGGCGTGAACGTTGCCGCGGTCGCTCCAGTGGTCATCGGGCGCGACACCATTGAGGAAACCGCGGAGGGCGCGGCGGGAGCCGGCGCAGCGGCGGGCGCGCTCGGAATGGGGGCGGGGGCAGCGCGGAATTCAGGCTTCTTCGGAGCCTCATCCGCCAATGGATTGTCGGCGTGACGGCAATTGCCTTCGAAGAAGGCTCCAGTCTCGACCGCGAATGCCTCGTGCAGGATGTTGCCCTCGACATGACAGGTTGAAGCCAGCAGCACCTTGCGGGCACGGACGCTTCCCTGCACGCGACCGCGAACGGTGACTTCTTCCGCGGTGACGTCGCCATGGATGAAAGCCTTATCGCCGATCACGAGACCAGCGCTGTGCACATCACCTTCGACGCGGCCGTCAATTTGAATATCGCCTGTGGACGCCAGCGTGCCGGTCACGGTGAGATCGGCGCTGATGATCGATGGCGCAGAGGACGAACGTGGCATGCGCTTGGCCTGCATAGCTGCCGGGCCAACCGGAGCCGTAGCGGCGCCCGTATCCTTATCCTTACTCTTGTTGGAGAACATAGCGACCTGCCTCGATGAATTTACTCGGGTTCCTCACCACATCGTCGTACCACACTTCGTAGTGAACGTGCGGTCCAGTGCTGCGCCCCGTCGACCCAAGTTTTCCGATCGGTGCGCCTTTTGCCACCTTAGCGCCAACATGTATTAAGATCGATGACAGATGACCGTATCGTGTGTGAATTCCAAAACCATGGTCAATTTCCACCATATTTCCGTAACTGCCCCGGGGGCCGGCCCAAACGACCGTTCCGGGCGCCGTCGCGCGTACCACGCTCCCCCAAGGACCGGCAAAATCCAGACCCGGATGGAAGGCAAGGTGTCCCGTAAAGGGATCGACGCGGGGCCCGAAGCCGCTGGAAATGTCATATTGTGAGCCGTGGACCGGTGTCGTCAGCGGCACGTGGCGCATGCCCTTGAGAAGCTGGTTCATCTCATCGAGCACCGCATAGGCGTTTAGGTAGGCCTGCTGGAAAGCGCCATCGGAAATTCCATCAATATGGACGGCATTTAAGGGAATCTCCGGCCCACCGACGCCTTCGTTTGCTTCTATCCGCTGTACGAACTGGGACGGATTGATTCCGGTGCGGCGCAAAACGCCTTGGATTTCACGAACCCCGTCGGCCACTTCGCCCTGCGTGCGCACCATCAGGCTCGTCTCATTCATGCTGAGCCGCCGTACACGTTCGGTTTGAGCGGCCAAAAGCTTGAGGGCGGGATGCCGCGCGTATGTCGCTTCCTGAATTGGGGGCCGCTGGCGAACCCCAAACAGAGCGCCGGCAATGCGCCCGACCGCCCCGCCGATGTCTAAAAAGCTTGCGTGCGTCGGCTTGGCCGTCCGCGGCTGAGGTTTCGCCGGCTGCGGGCTGACCGTCAGGTCCGACGCTCCACCGTCGTCATCGCTGTCCGAGCCGCCCATTCCGTTCGGCGGCGGT
>JAGWVX010000148.1 GCA_018970685.1 Alphaproteobacteria bacterium
TGCGCCGCCTTGGCGTGGGCGATGGCTTCCACCGTCTGCGGCATGACGCCGTCGTCGGCGGCGACCACCAGCACGACGAGATCGGTTACCTTGGCGCCGCGGGCGCGCATCGCCGTGAAAGCGGCGTGGCCCGGCGTGTCGAGGAAAGTGATTTTCTGGCCGCTTTTCAGCTGCACCTGATAGGCGCCGATATGCTGGGTGATGCCGCCCGCTTCGCCGGCAACCACATCGGTCTTGCGCAGCGCGTCGAGCAGCGAGGTCTTGCCGTGGTCGACATGGCCCATCACCGTGACGACGGGCGGACGCGGCTTCAGGTTGGCGCTGTCGTCTGATGCACCCTTGAGGCCTTCCAGCACATCGCTTTCGGCGACACGCTTGACGGTATGGCCGTATTCGGCGGCGACGAGTTCGGCCGTGTCGGCATCGATCACGTCGTTTACCGTCGCCATCATGCCGTTCTTCATCAGCACCTTGATAACGTCGACCGAGCGGCGCGCCATGCGGTTGGCGAGCTCCGCCACCGTGATGGTCTCCGGAATGATCACTTCGCGCGGACCGACCGGGCCGGCGGGTTGCGCCTGCTGACCTTTGTTGATGCGCTGCAGATGGCGGCGATAGGAGGCGATCGAACGCATGCGTTCGTCGTCGTCGGAGAGCGCTTTGGCGACAGTCAATTTGCCGCGGCGGCGGTTGTCGTCGCCTTTCTTTGGCGCGGCGGGCGTCTTGACCGGCGCCTTGACGCCCTTCTTGCTGACGGTCTCTTCTTCTTCCTCGACAACAAGGCGGGCGCGGCGCGGCGCTTCCGCCGGCGTCTTGGCTGCGGCTGCGGCGGTCGGTTCGTCCTTTTTTTCCAGACGGCGCGAAGCTTCTTCTTCCGCATGCTTGCGCGCCAGTTCGTCGGCGGCCTTGCGGGCATCCTCTTCCGCCTTGCGCTTGGCGGCCGCGATGCGTTCCTTCTTGAGGCGCTCCTCTTCCTCGGCACGCCGCTTGGCATCTTCTTCCGCGCGCTTGCGGGCTTCTTCCTCGTGTACGCGCGCATCGGCAAGCGCCGCGCCGCGCCGCGCCTTTTCCTCGTCGGTCAGCTGGCGCAGCACCACGCCGGCGCGCGACGAGGCTGCGTTCGCAGCGGCCGGTATCTCGGCGGCAGGAGCAGCCGGCGCGGCCGTCTTCGCCGGCACTTCCTTGGCATGCGCCGTGTCGGCGGGCTTACCGGGCTCGATGCGCGTGCGCTTTTTTTCGACCACAACCGCCTTGGTGCGGCCATGGCTGAAGCTCTGCTTGACGGTGGAGGTTTCCGTCTTCTTCAGCGACAGCGTCTTGGATGGGGCATGGCCCGCGCGGCGCGTGGATGTATCGTCTGTATCGCTCATACGTCTCTTTCGTTGCGGGCAGGGCTCGAACCTGACGTTCCCGCCGGTCGCATGCGGAACCCCACAAGCCTTGCTGAATCGAAGATCAGCCGTTCCGCCAAAGGGCCGGGCTTGACGGCGGCATGTATCACATTCTCGCGCCCCAGCGCCAAGCTCAATTCGGTGCTGGAAAGACAATCTATTGTTTCAATGCGCAAACCGCGCGCGGCGGCGGCCGAGGCGAGCTTCCGCCGCCCGTCTTCCGCACCCTCGCTAGCTTCCACCAGCGCGCGCGGCGCCACCTTCTCGCCGAGCCCGCGCAGAACGTTGTCGAAACCAAGCACCAGGAGTCCGGCCCGCCGCGCCAACCCAAGGTCGGACTGCATATGCTGGACGAGCAATCTTTCGACGAGGGCGACGAGGCCGGGTGCGGCCCTGACCGAAGCCTGCGCGGCCTTCGCAAACGCGTTCTTGGCGACGGCCCGCGCGAGAACGGCCGCGTCGGCCGTAACCCAGAGACCTCGGCCGGGAAGCTTGGCGGCGATATCGGGAACCACATCGCCTTCCGGCCCGACGACAAAGCGGATGAGCTTTTCTTCCGGGCGCACTTCGCCCGTCGCGATGCAGCGCCGTTCGCGCATCGCCGCCTCGTCCTCTTTCGCCGCCAATGTCGTCACGCGGTACCTTCCTCCGTCGGCTCGCCGGATTCATCGGCCGCTTCTTCTGCGGCCTTTTCTTCGGGGAGTTCCTCGATCCAGCCTGCCTTGACGCGCGCCTTCATAATGATGGCGTTGGCGTCGTCGGCGGTGAAATTGAAGTCCTCCAGCGCGCCCTTGACGCGCACGCGTTCCTTGTCCTTGCCGATTTCGTAATAGCCGATGAGGTCGTCGGTGGCGCAGCCGGCCAGATCTTCCAGCGTCTTCACCTCGGCTTCACCCAGCGCCACAGCGATCGCCGGCGTGACGCCGTCGATCTCCAGCACGGCATCCTCGACGCCCAGCGCACGGCGCTTGTCGTCCATTTCCTTGTTGCGGGCCTCGATGAACTCAAGCGCCCGATTCTGCAGTTCCTGCGCCGTTTCGTCGTCGAAACCTTCCACGGTGGCGAGTTCGTTGAGCGGCACATAGGCTACGTCCTCGATCTCGGCGAAGCCTTCGGAGGCCAGCAATTGGGCCACGGTCTCGTCGACGTCGAGAGAATCCATGAACAGCTTGGTGCGCTCGGCGAATTCTTTCTGCCGGCGTTCGGACTCCTCGGCTTCCGTCATGATGTCGATCTGCCAGCCGGTAAGCTGCGATGCCAGACGTACGTTCTGGCCGCGGCGGCCGATGGCGAGCGACAGCTGCTCGTCTGGCACCACCACTTCGACGCGGTGGGTATCCTCGTCGAGCACGACTTTCGACACTTCGGCGGGCGCCAAGGCGTTGACGATGAAGGTCGCGGGCTCCGGCGACCAGGGAATGATGTCGATACGCTCGCCCTGCAGTTCCTGCACCACGGCCTGCACACGCACGCCGCGCATGCCGACGCAGGCACCGACCGGATCGATCGAGGAATCCTTGGAGATCACGGCGATCTTGGCGCGGCTGCCCGGGTCGCGCGCCACGGCGCGGATCTCGATGATGCCGTCATAGATTTCCGGCACTTCCTGAGCGAACAGGCGCACCATGAACTGCGGATGCGAACGCGACAGGAAAATCTGCGGCCCGCGGGCCTCGCGCCGCACATCGTAGATATAGGCACGGATGCGGTCGTTGGTGCGGAAATTCTCGCGGGGGATCATCTCGTCGCGGCGCACCACGCCTTCCGCCTTGCCGAGATCGACCACCACCGAGCCGAATTCGGCGCGCTTGACCATGCCGTGCACGATCTCGCCGATACGGTCCTTGTATTCCTCGTACTGGCGCTCGCGCTCGGCGTCGCGCACCTTCTGCACGATCACCTGCTTGGCGTTCTGCGCGTTGATGCGATTGAAGTCGACCGGCGGCAGGGTCTCGGCGATGATGTCGCCGACCTGCGCAGCGGGATTGCGGGCGCGGGCGTCTTCCAGGGAAATTTCGGTCTTGTTGTTTTCGACCAGCTCCACGACGTTCAGGTAGCGTGAAACGTGGGTCTCGCCCGTCTTGGGGTCGATCTCGACCTTGATCTCGTTCTCGCTGCCGTAATGAGCCTTGGCGGCGCGCTGCATCGCCTCTTCCATAGCGGCCAGCACCACGGCCTTGTCGATCGATTTGTCGCGCGCAACCGCGTCGGCGATCTGCAGAAGTTCGGTTCTGTTTGCGGCAATCGCTGCCATGTCACTCTAGCTCCTATTGCGCCCTATGTTTGCGCGATTTCGTCCTTCGACAAGCTCAAGATGGGAACTTCTCCCCGCCCTCACCCTGAGCCTGCCGAAGGGCGGGGACGTTTCAGATTTCAACTCTTCGTTCGCCCTCTGGCATGAAGGTCCTCTTCGATGAGTTTGTCCGTCAGCACCAGCTTGGCTTCCGCCACTGCACGGAAAGGAAGTTTGAGGCGCTGGCCGCCCGTTTCCACCACCACGTCGCTGCCGTCGAGGCCCAAAAGCGTGCCGCGGAAGCGTTTGCGTCCGTCGATGGGGGCCACGGTTTCCAGCTTGGCTTCGTGTCCCGACCAGCGGGCGAAATCTGTAAGCCGGATCAACGGCCGGTCGATACCCGGCGAAGAAACTTCCAGCACATAATCGCCTTCGATGGGGTCATCCTGCTCCAGAAATTCCGACAAGGCGTGACTGAGCGCGGCGCAATCGTCCACGTTCATCGTGCCGTCTTCGCGCTCGGCCATCACCTGCAACGTCTTGCGCTTGCCCCCCATCAGGCGCAGCCGCACGAGTCTGTATCCCGCGGCCTCTACGACCGGGGCGAGGATAGGTTCGAGCTGCGACATCGCCGTCAGAATGGCGAACTTCCTTCACTGGATGGCCGGATCAGGTCCGGTCATGGACAAAGCCCTTTTCCCGCGGCGGTCTTCTTAGACCGCCACACAACAGCATTCTGTTGTCTGGGATGGGCGCCTATGTACGCCGGCAAGGGCCAAATGACAAGTGACGCCCTAATTCTTGGGCTTCGAGATCACGTCCACCGTGACTTCGCTGGGTGCCGCCTTTTCCGGGTCGGGCTTGGCCTTTTCGAACATCGTGGCAAAGGGGGTGTGCCAGAACATCATCCAGATCAGCGCCACGAAGAACACCAGCGCCAGAAGAACGGTGCCGATGTCGCCCAGCGGTGGCATGCGAAATTTTTCTTTTTCATCGTCTTCGTTCATCCCCCCATATTACCCCTTCGTACAAAGGACAGGTAGGCTGGCGGGCCATGCAGCGCCTTGGCCTCATAACGGGTTTGAGGCCAGCCTGCGGGGCGGATTCTCCAGTCCGCGGCGCAGTTTGCCGTCCAGGCGAAGCCCGAATGCGCCATGCCCCGCTCCAACACCCAGTCGATATAGCCGGCATCGTCGCTGGCAATGCGGAGCTCGGCGCCCGCCGCCATGACCCGAGCGAGCGTATCGAGCATCTCCATCTGAACGAAACGGCGCTTATGGTGGCGGGTCTTGGGCCAGGGATCCGGAAACAGGATGAAAACCCGGCCGAGGCGGGCATCGGGCAGCGCCTCGAGGATATCGCGGGCGTCGCCTTCGTGGATGCGGATATTCGAGACGTCCGTACCTTCAAGCTTCGACAACAGCTTGGCGACGCCGGCTTCGTAGGGCTCGGCACCGATCAGACCGACCTGCGGATTGGCCCGCGCCTGTTCGATCAGATGCTCGCCGCCGCCAAACCCCACTTCCAGCCAAACGTCTCCGACATCCGCCGCGAAATACCTTCGCGGGTCGCGGCCGGATTCGAGCGGTAGCGCAAGCTGCGGCAGCAGGCTGCGCCGCAGTTCTTCCTTGTGCGGGGAAAGCTTGGGGCCCTTGCGCCGCCCGTACAGCAGACGGCGCCGGCGCCCCGGATCAGAAGGCGCGCTTGAGGCCATCAGCGAGATCGGTCTTCTCCCAAGAGAAGCCGCCATCGGCCTCGGGCTCGCGCCCAAAATGTCCGTAGGCGGAAGTTCTCGCATAGATCGGCTTGAGCAGCCCCAGATGCTCGCGGATGCCCCGCGGCTTCAGGCTCATCATCTCGGGCAGGACCTTCTCGAGCTTGGCTTCGTCGACTTGACCCGTGCCGTGCAGGTCGACATAGACGGACAGCGGATCGCTGATGCCGATGGCATAGGAAATCTGGATGGTGCAGCGTTCCGCCAAGCCCGCCGCCACGACGTTCTTCGCCAGATAGCGCGCCGCATAAGCCGCCGAACGGTCGACTTTGGAAGGATCCTTGCCCGAGAAGGCGCCGCCGCCGTGCGGCGCAGCCCCGCCATAGGTGTCGACAATGATCTTGCGGCCGGTCAGGCCGCAGTCGCCGTCGGGCCCGCCGATTACGAAGGCGCCCGTCGGGTTGACGTGCCACACCGTGCCGCCGTTGATCCATCCCTCGGGCAGCGCCTTACGGATATAGGGCTCCACCACGGCGCGCACATCGTGCGAGGTCATGGTCTCGTCGAGATGTTGGGTGGAAAGCACGATCTGCGTCGCTTCGACAGGCGCGCCGTTTTCGTAGCGCACCGTGACCTGGCTCTTGGCGTCGGGACCGAGCTTCGGCTCCTTGCCGGCTCTGCGCGCCTCGGCGAGGAGTTTCAGAATCTTGTGGCTGTAATGGATCGGCGCCGGCATCAATGCCGGCGTTTCACGGCAGGCATAGCCGAACATGATGCCCTGGTCGCCTGCGCCCTCGTCCTTGTTTCCGGATGCGTCCACGCCTTGCGCGATATGCGCCGACTGTGCGTGTAGCAACACCTCCACATTCGCGGCCGTATGATGAAACCCTTCTTGCTCGTAGCCGATGTCGCGCACGGCCGCGCGCGCCGCCGCCTCGACCATCTCCGCATTAATCGCCTTGGGGCCGCGGGTCTCGCCCGCGATCACGACGCGGTTTGTCGTGGCGAGCGCCTCGCAGGCGACGCGCAAATCCTTGACGTCGAAGCCGTGCTTGGCGCCTTCGCGGAAAAAAAGGTCGACAACCTCGTCCGATATCCGGTCGCAAACCTTGTCCGGATGGCCTTCCGACACGCTTTCGCTGGTGAAGAGATAGTTCGACCGCGCCATATCCCAAATCCTTTGCTCAGAGATGGGGGGACTCCTTGCAGGGAATGGCCCCCGGGTCAACCATCATATGCAGATTTTGACATATGTTTTGCGGCCGCGAACTGCGGCACACCGCGCGTAGGACAGAATTCACAGAATGAATCGGGACAAATCCTGGTCCTTGGCGAGGTCTTCGACGCGTGAGCGCACATAAGCGGCATCGACGACCAGCTTTTCACCTTGCCGTTCCGTGGCCGAGAAGCTGATTTCGTCAAGCACCCGTTCCATGATGGTCTGCAGCCGGCGCGCGCCGATATTTTCCACGCTGGCGTTGACCTGCGCCGCGATGTCGGCGATGGCGCCGATGCCGTCCTGCGCGAATTCCAGTTGCACGCCTTCGGTATCGAGGAGCGCGACGTATTGCTTGATCAGGCTCGCTTCCGGCTCGGTGAGGATGCGTTGGAAGTCGTCGCGGGTCAGCGCCTTCAGTTCCACCCGGATCGGCAGACGGCCCTGCAGCTCGGGCAAGAGGTCCGACGGCTTGGCGGTGTGGAAGGCGCCCGAGGCGATGAACAGAATGTGATCGGTCTTCACCTGGCCATGTTTGGTGGCGACCGTCGTTCCCTCGATCAGCGGCAGAAGATCGCGCTGCACGCCCTCGCGCGAAACGTCGCCG
>JAGWVX010000149.1 GCA_018970685.1 Alphaproteobacteria bacterium
GCCTTCACGCGCGAAGTGCGCACCTCCGCGCAGAGCCCCAACCCCTATGTGCCGATCATTATGGTCACCGGGCACACCGAGCGCCACCGCGTCGAGACGGCCCGCGATGCGGGCGTCACCGAGTTCCTTGCCAAACCTATCACGGCGCAGAACCTGTTTCTCAGAATCGCGGAAATCGTCGAGCGGCCGCGTTCCTTTGTCCGCTGCAACGGCTATTTCGGACCCGACCGCCGGCGCCATGCCGACGAAACGTATAAGGGGCCGTGGCGCCGGCGGTGCGACCAATCCGACTTGGAGATGAGATGACCGGCGGAACCTCTTCCTCGCCTCGCCAAAAGAACGCCGCGGCGGCGACCACGATCGCACCCGGCGCCTACCCCACCTTCACCGCCGCCGACGCCGTGCGCCTGTCGCTGGCGCTGCGCGATCCGGCGACAACGGCGAAAGCCGCGCGCATCATTGCCAGCAAGGCCGACGAACTGCGGATCGCCGTACTCACCCATGTGGACCGGCTGGAAGCGGCGGCGCGCCTCTCCGACCTCGACACCGTCTTCGAACAGGCGCACGAGATCCGCGGCCTAGCGGGGAACGCCGGCCTCATCGCGACCGGACGCATCGCCAACGTGCTGTGCAAATATCTCGACACCATCGACCGCGCCGGCGGCAAGCCGGAGCGCTCGGTGGTCGTCCTGCATCTGGAAGCCATCACGCGGGCCGCCCAAGCCGAGGACGAGGCCACGAGGCTGGGCGACGCCGTCGCCGATGAACTGGCCCTTTTGGTCGAGAAGCGGCTGTCCGAAATTAACGTTTCGGCAACAGGATAGACGGGCGAATTTATCGCTCCTTAAGGCCTTTCCTTAATACTCGCCTGCGCTTCACGGGCGGGTTTTATGCTTCAGATTGGCGGTCTTGTCTTCCTTTTCGGCTGCGTGTTCGGCGGCTTCATCATGTCCGGCGGTTCGGTGAACGTGATCGTCGAAGCGGTGCCGCACGAGATGATGACGATCGGCGGCGGCGCCCTCGCCGCGCTGTTGATCGGCGGTTCCATGTATTCGCTCAAGAAAATGGGCGGCGAGGCCGGCAAGATCATCTCCGGTCCGAAATGGAAACCGACGGATTACCGCGATCTGCTCTGCCTTTTGTTTCTGCTGACCAAGACCATGAAATCCAAGGGGCTGATTGCGCTGGAAGCGCATATCGAGCGGCCCGAGGAATCCTCGATCTTCAAGCGCTATCCCAAGATCGGCAAGGACCACTTCGCGCTGGCTTTCATCTGCGACACCTTGCGGATGATGACCATGAGCCTGGAAGACCCGCATCAGGTCGAAGCGGCGATGGAGAAGCAGCTCGAGAAACACCATCACGAAGCGCTGACCACCGCCACGGCGCTGCAGACCATGGCCGACGGCCTGCCCGCGCTCGGCATCGTCGCCGCCGTGTTGGGCGTGATCAAGACCATGGGTGCGATCTCGGAGCCGCCGGAAGTGCTAGGCCGCATGATCGGCTCGGCGCTGGTCGGCACCTTCATGGGCGTGTTCCTCGCCTACGGCATCGTCGGCCCGATCAGCGTCCGGCTGAAGGCGATCGTCGACGAGGAAGCGCTGTTCTATCACGTCATCCGCGACATCCTGGTCGCGCATCTGCACGGCAACGCGGCGCAGGTCTCGGTCGAAATCGGACGCAGCAGCGTGCCCTCAGAAGCCCAACCGACCTTCCAACAGCTGGAAGAAGCGCTGAACAACATCCCGCCGGATCACGGCTGACCCGCTAGTCGCGCGCCTTTGCAGCCTGCCGGTTCTCCGCCAGCGCCATGAAGAAAGTCGCCAGCGCGCCCGCCAGAATGCCCAACGGCACGGCGGTGAAGACATCCACATCGGTGCCCAAGACGACGATCGCCGTGACGATCATGCCCGTCAGTTGCGCCACTTTCGGCATGCCTCGAAGCTCCCCTTTGCGCCAAGAGCCTAGGACGCGGCCGCGCCGGATTGAAGGAAATGCTTAAGGAGAGGTTAACGGCGGCGGCTCGCGGCTTCATCCGGGCGCCACGGCATGCTCGGCGAGCGCCTTGAGCGCCGCGCTCATCGCCGCGACCGCCTGCAGCTTGCCCAGGCCGTGCCGTTCCGCGATCCAAACGGGATCGTTGTAGGTGAGGTGAACGACGCTGTTCGCCGCTTCCCAGATCAGCACCTTGAGCGGCAGGTCGATACCCGCCGTCTGCACTTCCTGCATCAGCGGCGTACCGGCCGCCGGATTGCCGAAGACAACGAGCGTCGTGGCGCGCAGATCGAGACCGGCTTGCAACGCTCCGTCCGCGTGATCGACAATCGCGAAGATCGTAATGCTCTTCGCCGCCAACGCCGCGGTCAGCCGCGCCAGCGTCGTCGCAACGGAATGCGCGCTTTGCAGCGTGACGAGCCCGTTCATGCTCGGAGGCCGATGCGGGCACGACTGCCGTCGCAGAACGGCCCGTTCTTCAAGATCCCGCAGCGGCATCGCGCGGCGCGGGAAACTCCGCTCTTGCCGTCCGGCCGGATGCCGCCGGGTGCGAAGAAGACGGTGTCCATGATCGTTCCAGCTCTGTAACGCGTCCGCGACGGCGGTCAGGGGATATTCGGATCTTCGCCCTCATGCGCATGGCCGATGGCGTTGCGCAGCCGGTGCTGCAGCTTCGTGCAGTCCAGCACGACCTTATCCGCTTCGATTTCCTTTACCGCGGACATCGGCACCAGAAAATCGCCGCCGTTCTCGACATAAACGATGAAATCGCGCAGCGACACCTTGCGCACCGCGCCGATCGCCTTGTCGCCGTCGTGCACGAAAACGTCGAAACCCTCCCTGATCGGCACCGGCATCGCCAACTCCGCCTTAGACCAGGCGCCACGATAATGCCGGCGCGCAGGGGATATCTACCGCGCGGAGAGTAGGGGCTTAGAGCCTGTTAGCGGCCGCCGAACTCGATGCCCTGCGCCAGCGGCAATGCGTCGGAATAATTGATGGTCGCGGTCTGGCGACGCATATAGGCCTTCCAGGAATCCGAGCCCGATTCGCGCCCGCCGCCGGTCTCCTTCTCGCCGCCGAAAGCGCCGCCGATTTCCGCGCCCGACGGACCGATATTGACATTGGCGATGCCGCAATCGGAGCCGGACGCCGCTAGGAATCTTTCCGCCTCCTGCATGTCGCGCGTGAAGATGCAGGACGACAACCCCTGCGGCACCTCGTTGTGCAGCGCCAGCGCTTCGTCGAACCCGCTATAGCGCATGACGTACAGGATCGGCGCGAAAGTCTCGCGGCAGACGATGCCGCTCTGCGCCGGCATCTCGGCGATGGCGGGACGGACGTAATAAGCGCCGGGATAGTCCGCTTCGAGGATGCGCCCGCCGCCGGCGATCTTGCCGCCTTCGGCGCGGGCCGCCGCCAGCGCATGCTCCATGGCTTCGAACGCCGCGCGGTCGATCAGCGGTCCGACCAGCGTTCCCTTGGCCAGCGGATCGCCGACGACGAGTTTGGCGTATAGCGCCTTCAGCCGTTCGATCAGCCTGTCGTAGATGCTCTCGTGCACGATCAGCCGTCGCAGCGAGGTGCAGCGCTGGCCCGCCGTGCCGACGGCGGCAAACAAGATGGCGCGTTCGGCGAGGTCCAACTTCGCCGAGGGGCAGACGATCATGGCGTTGTTGCCGCCCAGTTCGAGAATACTCCGCCCGAAGCGCGCGGCGACCGCAGGCCCGATAATCTTGCCCATCGCCGTCGAACCGGTGGCGCTGACCACCGGAATGCGCGGATCCTTGGTCAGCAGTTCGCCCGCTTCGCGCGTGCAGAGCGCGAGCTGCGACAGCGCCGCCGGCGCGCCGCCGAATTTTTTCGCCGCGCGGGCAAACAGGGCCTGCGTGGCCATCGCCGCCAACGGCGTCTTGGCGCTGGGTTTCCAAATCACCGGATCGCCGCAGACGAAGGCCAGCGCCGCGTTCCAGGCCCACACCGCGACCGGGAAATTGAAAGCGGAGATCACCGCGACGGGGCCGGCCGGATGCCAAGTCTCCATCATGCGGTGACCCGGGCGCTCGCTGGCGATGGTGAGCCCGTAGAGCTGGCGCGACAGGCCGACCGCGAAATCGCAGATGTCGATCATCTCCTGCACTTCGCCCAGGCCCTCCTGGAGGATTTTCCCGTTCTCGACGGTGACGAGGCGGCCGAGCATCTCTTTGTTGGCGCGCAATTCCTCGCCGAGCAGGCGCACCAATTCGCCGCGCTTGGGCGCCGGCACGTCGCGCCAGATGTGAAACGCCTCGACGCCGGCTTCGATCTTCGCGGCGATCGTCGCTTTGTCGTCGAAAGAGACACGGCCGACCTCTGCCCCGTCGATCGGCGAGCGCACGACATGAGAGCCGGACGACGAGATGCCGAACCCCGACAGAAGTTGAGCGTGCATGATATTCCTCCGAGCCGTCTTCGCCCTCCCTCGTGGAGAGGGCAAACCCTCTTATGCGTAATACTTGCCAAACCGATTGGACAGGAAGTCCGCGAGGCTGGTCTCTTCCTGACGTACGAAACCCTTCTGCGGCAGCTTTCCGGCCGCCAACAGGTCGCACATGGCGCAGATGCCCGTCGCCGTCGTCACCTGGATGGCGCTCATCAACCTGCCGCCGACGTGCTGCGCATAGATTTTCTTGGCGTAGCTTTCCTGCGTCAGCAAGCCGTCGCGCCAGCCCGAAACCGTCACGAAGATCAGCACCACGTCCTGATAGGTGACGGGGATCGCCGTCTCCAACACATCCTTCATGATCTCGCGGCGCACGCCGAGGCGCAGGTCGCGCACCAGCATCTTGATGATGTCGCGATGGCCGGGATAGCGAACCGTTTTGTAGTTGAGGTTCTCCACCTTGCCTTCCAGCGTATCGCACAGCGTGCCGAGCCCGCCGGAGGTGTTGAAGGCTTCGTATTCCGTGCCGTCGAGGGAGAAATGCTCCATCTCTTCCAGCGCCGGCACTTCGCCGCGTACGCCGTCGCGCACGGATTCGCAGGGATTGCAGTATTCGTTGATCAGCCCGTCGGTCGACCAGGTGAGATTGTATTTGAGCGCATTGGTCGGGAATACCGGCAGCGCGCCGACGCGCATGTTGACGTCGCGCAGCTTGTCGAACTTCTTCGCCAGATCGTAGGCGGCGATGGAGATGAAGCCCGGCGCCAGCCCGCATTGCGGAATGAAGGCGGTCGCGGCGCCCTCGGCCAGCTTCTTGATGGCGCGGGTCGATTCCACGTCCTCGGTGAGGTCGAGGTAATGGGCGCCGGCGCGCTTGGCGGCTTCGGCGATGGTCGCGGTCAGATGATAGGGGGTGGCGGAGAGCACGATGTCGTGGCCCTTGATCTCTTCTGCCAGCTCGCGCGCGTTCTCGATGACGACCTTGCGCCGTTCGACGTTCTTTTCGGGCATACGCGACAGGCCGGCCGGGTCGCGATCGACCACGGTGATCCGGTAGTCGCCGGTGCCGGAGAGGAATTCCGCGATGGCGACGCCGATCTTGCCGCCGCCGACGAGCATCACATTTTTCATGGGCCGCACTCCCGTTGCATTTCCAAGGAATTCTGCGACTTAACCGCGCCGAAAGGCAGGCGGCGAAGCGCCGGAACTTGCGCTATGATCCGGCGAATCGCCGGATTTCCCGGCGGAATGCCGCCCCTTCCCCAAGGGCAATGCGAGGACACCGAATGCGACCCGCCGACGCCAAGCTGATCGCCCTGTTGCGCGGCAACGCACGCGAACCCACCGCCTCGCTCGCGCGCAAGCTGGGGCTGGCGCGCTCGACCGTGCAGGAGCGCATCGCGCGGCTGGAACGCGAAGGCACCATCAAGGGCTATACGGTGAAGCTGTCGGAGGAGGCCGTCGGCCATCTCAGGGCGGTGGTGATGATCTCCACCGATCCCAAACAGGCCGACCGCGTCGGCGCCGAACTGAAGAAGATGACGGAAGTGCGCTCGCTGGCCGCCGTGTCCGGAGCCTCCGATCTGATCGCCACGGTGGAGGCGGAAAGTCCGGCGCGGCTCGACGCGGCGCTCGACCGCATCGGCAAGATCCACGGCGTGGCGCGGACGGTGTCGTCGATCGTGCTGAGCGAAAAGTTCTCGCGGTAGCGCTGCCTTCTCCGCCGCCCGGGGAGAACGTCGCCACGCGCACGGGCTTGTGGAAGCGCGACAGATCCCAAAACCGGCCCAAATACGCGGAGCAGCGGCCGGCGGGCACTCGCTCTTGTTCTGTTGCTGGAAACGTCGTGGTATCGAGGATAACGTGCCTCCTCTGAAAGGATACCTTACGATGCGCTTCACATCTCGCCGCGACGCCCTGAAGGCCACCTTGCTCGGCGCCGTCGCGGTGCCGCTGATACCGGAGGGTGCAAGCGCCGCCGGCGCAAGCTGCCAAAGCCCCAATATCGTGTTCGGTTCCGGCATCGAAGGACAGCGCAAGGCCGATCTCGGCAACGGCACCTACCGCAATCCGATCGTGCCGGGCGACCATCCCGATCCGACCATCCTCAAGGACGGCGAGGATTACTACATGACCTTCTCGTCCTTCCTGTCCTATCCCGGGGCGATCATCTGGCACTCGAAGGACTTGGTGAACTGGTCGCCGATCGGCCCGGCGCTGACCAAACCCATCGGCTCGGTCTTCGCAATGGACCTCGCGAAGCATAAAGGCCGGTACTACATCTACATCCCGGCTCAGAGCCCGGAGCACTCCTCCATTTACGTCATCTACGCCGACGACATCCGCGGGCCGTGGAGCGATCCGATCGATCTCAACGTGCCGGGCTGCATCGATCCGGGGCATGCGGTAGGCGAAGACGGCAAGCGCTATCTGTTCTTCAACGGCATACGGCGCATCCGCCTGTCGGACGACGGGCTGTCGACCGTGGGGCCGCTGGAGCAGGCCTATACGCCGTGGCATTATCCGGCGGACTGGGTCGTGGAAATGTTCGCGCCCGAAGGCCCCAAGGTTTTTCGCCGGGGCGCATGGTTTTACTTGGTCTCTGCCGTCGGCGGCACCGCCGGCCCGCCGACCAGCCACATGGTGACCGCGGCGCGTTCGAAGTCGATCCTCGGTCCCTGGGAAAACTGCCCGTTCAACCCGATCGTCCACACGAAGA